>DTWD01000638.1 GCA_012963185.1 Acidobacteriota bacterium | reverse complement strand
CACGTTCGATTACGCGCTTATTTACGTTGAAATCTGACGCGGTGTAGATCTGGAACCAGTGCGGTTCCCCACGAGCCTCCGCGATCTCGTCGTATGACTGTGAACTCTGGTGAGACTGCATCTGGAGGATGCCGTGTGCCCCGGCCGCCCTGGCTGCGCCCGCTTCTCCCTCTGTGTGATATGCCTCGAGACTGGCCACCGGACACAGAAAGAGTGGGGAGGCATACTCCTTGCCGAATAGGTTTACTGACATGTCGAGATTGGTGGCGTCGGGACCAAGTCGTCTCGGTCTAATGATTAATCGGTTGAAGCCCTCCCGATTGGCCCGGCGGGTTTCGAAGTCGTCGACCCCCATGTGCAGGTAGTCCCAGTGCTGCGCCAGGTTATTCGCGTAAGCGACCCGTTCAAAGTCCCACACGTTGACGGCATCGTCGACCGATTCGATCATTTGGCCGGTGAACTGTTCGTTGATGGCGTCCCGCATTTGTCCCTCGGGGGCCTGTCCGAGGTTGACGTGGGACTCGCTGTTGGGTGCTAGTGGCATCTCGATGCCGCACCCACGACATCGAAGACTTGACGGCGCGGGCGTCGCGGCCCGTCGCTCTGCCTCGCGCGCAAGCGCTGTCTGCCAGCTCGTCGGCAACCCGGTCGCGGCTAGGCCTAACAGCGGGCTTTCCGCCAGCAGCTTGAAGAACTGACGTCGGCTTGCGCCCTGGTCAAAAATGTTTGTATCCCTCTTACGTGCGCTCATTCGTCGGCCCCTTCAGTCATTAAGTAAAACTATTGGGCGGAAAAGGTCGGCGCAAGTGTAATCGAATCGGGATGGAAAGCAACGTTAAAGAAAGACGGCTGCCTCCGCTGTAGTCGGATACGATTTTCTACGGTGTAGATCGCGTATGACATCCAAACAACGGCGAACAATAACGAACGCCGAGCGGGCCGGTTGTTGTGCAAAACACCGACAGGAGCAACGGATGAACAACAACCAGATCGAGAGGTTCAACCAGGACGGTGGTTAGTTAGGCGCGTGCCCAGCTTCCCATTCGCGCGCGAGGCGCTGCGCTTCGGCAAGTTGATCAGCGGTCAGGGCGGCGGCCAACTGGTCGCGCGATTTGACAACACCTTCACGATCGATTCCAGTGAATCTTGACGCAGCGAGATCGAACCACATGTGTGCAGTTACATCATCCTCTGGCACACCTTCGCCGTTGGCATACATAAGCCCAAGCCACAACTGCGCGTCGCCATTACCTTGGTCTGCCGCTAACCGAATCCACCGCACGGCTTCCGGATCGTCTTCTGGCACACCACGGCCGTCGGCATACATGAGCCCAAGGTTGACCTGCCCGTCGGCATCCCCTTGGTCCGCCGCTAACCGATACCACCGCACAGCTTCCACATCATCCTGCGGCACACCCCTGCCAAAGGAATACGCGAGGCCGAGGGTAACCTGCGCCTCGGCATCCTTCGCCTCTGCCAGCACGCGCAGTTCGTCGATGAACTCCTGTTGCGAGGCCAGTGGCACGCTGAACGTCACCAGTACGACCGTGACCGATAGAAGTTGTGCGATCGATCGCATAAGGTTTCCGTATTTCTCAGTTGTTGGGTGTCCACATCTACCGACGCCTCTACCTAATTGAGAGGACGGTCACGTAAGACCCCTTGACTAATAAACAAGGGGAAGAATAACTTGAAGCTGAAAGAGGCGAAAACAGTAGGTGTTCCCATCATCGAGAACGTTCGACAACGAATGGATCCTTGAGGGTTTTGAGGACCATCCCAGCTTCTTCACCAAGAGGATGTTCGGT
>DTWD01000637.1 GCA_012963185.1 Acidobacteriota bacterium | reverse complement strand
CTGCTGTGCTAATGCGTTAAGAGATCGTCGTCCTTCGATTTCTGCAACTCATCGATCTTCTTAACATGAGCGTCTGTCAGGTTTTGAATGTCATCAAGAGCTCGGCGTTCGTCATCTTCGGAGAGCTCGTGGTTCTTGAGGAGGGATTTCAGGGCATCGTTGGAATCGCGTCGTATCTGACGGACACTGCTTCGACCTTCTTCGGCGAGTTTGTGGACGAGCCGAGACATCTCTTTTCGTCGCTCATCGGTTAATGGCGGCACCGGAATACGTATGACTTTGCCGTCGTTACTTGGGTTAAGACCGAGATTTGCCTTTCGGATCGCCGTTTCAATTTTTGAGATTTGAGATGGGTCGAACGGCGCAGCGACGATCAGCGTCGACTCCGGTACAGACAAACTGGCGACCTGATTCAAGGGCATATCAGTACCGTATGCCTCAACATGGACGGCGTCCAGAATTGTAATGGAGGCGCGTCCTGTCCGTACGCCACTGAGTTCGCGGCGGACGTGTTCGACGGTACCGTCCATACGGCGGACGGCGTCGTTGTGTGCGGACTCTGGATCAGTAATCGTCGTCATGTTGTCCTCCGACGTGTGCAGTCCGTCAGGCCGTGACGAGGGAACCTATCGGCTGACCGAGAACTGCTCGGCGAATATTTCCAGGCGTCGTCAAATTAAACACCACAATGGGCATGCGATTATCCATACACAAGGACACGGCTGTGGTATCCATGACCTTCAGTCCGCGTTCAATGACCTGCAAATGGGTCAATTGTTCAAGCCGTGTGGCGTCGGGGTCCGTCATTGGGTCCGAGGTGAAGACACCGTCGACCTTCGTCCCTTTGAGAATGACGTCGGCACGGATCTCATTCGCACGAAGCGCGGCGGCGGTATCTGTTGTGAAATACGGGTTGCCGGTTCCGGCCGCAAATACGACGACGCGACCTTTTTCAAGATGGCGAACAGCACGCCGTCGCACGTAGGGTTCCGCAACCTCGCGCATTTCGATCGCCGTGACGACGCGAGTCTCCACGCCGTGGCGCTCCAGAGCATCTGATAACGCCAGGGCATTCATCACCGTGGCGAGCATTCCCATATAGTCTGCGGTCGCTCGGTCCATTCCAGCCGCGCTGGCCGCGAGGCCACGAAAGATATTGCCACCGCCGATGACAATGGCGATCTCGATGCCTTCTTTCTGAACGGTGGCAATCTCGTCCGCGAGTTGATTTGACACCTCGGGATCGATCCCGTAGTCATGTTCGCCGACGAGGGATTCTCCAGAAATTTTGAGTAGGACGCGGCTATAGGCGGGCGTTGTCATGAAGCTCGACTGAACTAATGTGCTCGGCGTGCGATACGCCGGGCTACGATCTGTTGGTGGAGATTATAGATCAGTCGGGCGAGTCACCGACTTTGAATCGCGCGAAGCGGGCGATTGTAATGTTTTCGCCAAGTTTGGCGACCGCTGCTGTGACCATAGAACCAATGGTGGTCTTTGGATCTCGGATGGACGGCTGGTCCAATAAAACGACCTGTTCGTAATAGGCGTTGACCTTACCTTTCACGATCTTTTCTATCACTGGGGCTGGCTTGTCTGAATTTTCGAATTGTTTGCGATAGATCGTCTTTTCTGTTTCGAGCTCTTCGGCTGGCACCTCTTCACGTCGAACGTGTGTCGGATTGGCCGCGGCGATGTGCATTGCGATTTCTTTGACGAGCGCCTGGAAGTCATCCGTGCGAGCGACGAAATCTGATTCGCAGTTGACTTCGACAATAACGGCGACTTGCCCGCCTTGGTGCACATAGTGGCCAATCACGCCCTGCAAAGTACTACGGCTGGCACGTTTTTCAGCCTTTGCTTGCCCTTTCGTGCGGAGCACAGTGACGGCTTGCTCTACGTTGCCGTTCGATTCCACAAGTGCGGCTTTACACTCCATGAAGCCGGCGCCAGTTTTGTCACGTAGCTCTTTTACTTGACTTGCACTGATTTCCATGTTGCTCTCTTTTATTGATCAGAACGGTGTTGGACTATGTCCGACGGCTGTAGAAAATAAAACGTTGTTGCCGTCAAATCAGGCTGGTGCTGCTGATGAGGGACTGGGCGTTGGTTCAGTAGCTGTCACTGACTCACCTTTACCGTTCGTTTCATTGGCGTCGGCGGCTTCTTTGAGTCCTCGGCCTGCTATCACCGCATCGGCAATTCTGCTCACAAATAAACGGATTGACCGCAAGGCGTCGTCATTGCCCGGAATGACGTAATCCACATCGTCGGGGTCACAGTTGGTATCGACGATTCCTATGATGGGAATCCTTAATTTTCGAGCTTCATCTACGGCGATTTTTTCGCGCTTGGTATCGACTACAAAGACTGCGTCAGGGAGTTTGCCCATATTTCGAATGCCGTCGAGATTTCTGTGCAATTTCCGTTTTTCTTTCTCGAGGCGCGCGACTTCTTTTTTTGAAAGAGTGTCATAGCGCCCGTCTTCGGCCATCGCTTCGATGTCGCGGAGTCTT
>DTWD01000636.1 GCA_012963185.1 Acidobacteriota bacterium | reverse complement strand
GCGTTGGCCGTAAGGTCGATGGCAGGCTAAACCCCGCATGGAGCAAGACCAAATAGGGAGGCGTCATTAGGGCTGCTCGCTCGAGGCTTCCGGGTAGGTCGCATGACTTTGCCAGCAATGGCAGGGCTAGAGGAATGGTCGCCGCCGTACGGCATGAGCAATCGTGTCGGATGGTACAGAATTCGGCTTACAGTCCGACTGCGACGGAATCTTGTTCGAAGCAATGGAGAAGGGGGAGCTAATGACTCGTAAGTGGAGTGTGTTCACGGGTCTGTTACTAGTTGCGGCCGCAGCGGTTTTCGTGCAGGCTCAACGAACGTGGCCTTCGCAGCCTTCAGCATTGACTGGTGCCTTGAGTGTCGAAGAGTACACCCCGCGTTCAACCCTTGTAGTTGACGCTAACCCGGTGCCGCGGGCGAAGTTTCCAGTGGTCGACGTTCATAGTCATCACCGTTCAGGATTTTCGACGGGCCAGTGGAATGACATTGTTGAGTCGATGGACGGACTCAATCTTCAGGTGCTGGTTAACCTGAGTGGCGGATCTGGTTCGAGCATTACGCGTGGGATCGAAACTATCCAGCAGAGTGGTCATCAAGACCGAATGGTGTTTTTTGCCAACCTCGACTTTCGCGGTGGTATCAGGCCAGGATTCGGTGAGCGTGCTGCGGCACAGCTGGCTCGTGATGTTGAGGCGGGTGCGGTAGGGCTGAAGTTTTTCAAGAATTTTGGCATCGATGTGCGTGATGGGAGTGGTGTCCGGGTTGCTGTGGATGACCCCGAACTTGACCCGGTTTTTGAGACTGCCGGGCGACTTAATATTCCTGTATTGATGCACGTTGGAGAACCGCTGTCGTTCTATGAATCCGTTGATCAATACAATGAACGTTGGCTTGAATTGATATTGCTACCGAGACGGCGTTTGCCCGCCGATCAGTATCCGAGCTTTGACACGATGATGGAGGAACGAGATCGCCGTTTCGCACGTCATCCGAATACTCGCTTTATTGCAGCTCATATGGGATGGCATGCGAATGACCTCGGTCGTCTTGGGAGATTGCTTGATCGGTTGCCCAATGTTTATGTTGAAACGGCAGCGATTCTTTATGAATTGGGTCGCCAGCCTTGGACCGCCCATGACTTTTTTGTGAAGTACCAAGATCGGATTTTGTTTGGCAAAGACACGTTTGCGCCGGATGAATTTCCATATTACTGGCGTACGTTCGAAACCCGTGATGAATACTTTGACTACTACCGCAGATATCACGCTTTTTGGAAACTCTATGGCCTGGATCTTCCTGATGATGTGCTTCTGAAGGTGTACTATCAGAACGCACTGGATGTGATTCCAGGTATCGAACGAACGCAGTTTCCGTCTTTTTAAAGTATCGAATGTCTGTTTGTCTTGTTACCGGCGGAGCCGGCTTTATTGGTTCGCACGTTGTTGATGCACTCGTTTCTCGAGGGGATTCCGTTCGGATAGTCGACGACTTATCGACTGGTTCGCGTACGAATGTGAGGACAAGTTCGAAAGTTGAATTTGTACAGGCTGATCTCGCCGAGCCTGGTGTTGCGTCAATTGCTGTCGATGGCGTTGAATGGGTGGTTCATCTTGCGGCAATACCGTCTGTACCTCGTTCTGTGCGCGACCCCGCGCGGACACATCGTGCCAATGTAGAAGGCACGCAAGCCTTATTACTCGCGTCCCGCGATGCGAACGTTCGTCGAGTGGTACAAGCAAGTTCTTCGTCGATTTATGGAGAATCGGAGACGCTTCCAAAACATGAGGGAATGCAGCCGTCACCGCTTTCTCCGTACGCATTACATAAACTGATTGCCGAGCAATATGCGTCCCTGTACACGCGGTTATATGGACTTGAAACGGTATCGCTTCGTTTCTTCAATGTGTTCGGACCGCGTCAGTCTCCAGGGTCTCAGTACTCTGGGGTTATCTCGCTTTTTACCGCAGCACTTTTGGAGGACCGGTCGCCGACAATATACGGCGATGGAGAACAGACGCGAGATTTTACGTATGTAAGTGATGTTGTCGATGGCATCCTACGTGCCTTGTCGACACCGGGCGTATCAGAGCAGGCTATCAACCTGGCTCGTGGTGATCGGACAAGCGTGAATTCCTTGTATGCCATGTTGCAGCGTGCGACTGGTGTAGAACGTGATGCGCTGTATGAAGAGCCGCGGACCGGCGACATTCGGGACTCACAGGCGGATATCTCACGTGCCCGGAAGTTACTTGGGTTCGAGCCAGGTGTTACGGTCGAAGAAGGCCTTCGGCGGACTGTTGAATGGCAGCGAACTAATGGCGTACAACGCACCTGACTAGACGCTTTTTGATGGCGTTACCGGTTCGTTTGCATCTCGAATGGTTCGAATACGCAAAACCATTCCCTTTGCACCGATTACCTCGACAGTCGCGTCTCGCTCGACCTTCTCAATATCCGCTTCGGCGCGCCAGAGTTCGGTGCCGATACGGATGTAGCCAGAAGGGCTGAGTGTTTCAATGGCTCGGCCTCGCGAGCCGATAAGGCGTTCAATCGGAAGCGAGTCATTGTTGGTATAGGCGTTTCGCAAGAATGGGTAAAGCGCCATATCTTTGACGAACCAACAGATTGGCAAACCGATTGCCAGCCAAGTCGGGATACTTCGTGATGTCTGGAGCCACCAAGCGGCGACCAGTGCGAGTATCCAGCCTGGAATTTGGAAAAGGATATACCGCCAAAATGGTGATTGACTACGTGACACTATGTCATCTTAGCCCGAGCCCATGCCGTCCAACGGTTATCGCGGCGCTCTAGTTGTAAGGGTATCCCGAAGCACTCCGACAAGAGTTCAGAGGTTAATGTTTTACGAATAGGCCCCTGAGCGACGGGACGCCCCTCTGTCAGCAGCAGGACGTGTGTGAAGCCTGGTGGAATTTCATCGACATGGTGTGTGACCAGAACGGCACCTTGAAGTTTCTTGTCGACAGCGATGTGTGCCAGAAAGGAGACGAATTGTTCGCGACCGGTCAGGTCCAGGCCAGCAGTTGGCTCGTCAAGGATGAGCAGTGAGGGTTCGCTCATTAGTGCTCGGGCGAGTAGTACGCGTTGTCGTTCGCCGGCGGATAATGTGGCGTATCTGGCGTTTGACAGTGCTTCACAATGAAATCGTTTAAGCAGGTTAGTTGCTTGTTCACGGTCGGCGTTACTGTACGTGTGCCACCAGGGTGTTAATGCTGCATAGCGCCCGGTCATTACGATTTCTAAGGCCGATAAAGACGGTCGCATCATGTCAGCCAAGGCGTGGCTGGTGAAGCCGAGCTTCGCTCTTAATAAACGTACGTCAGTTCGGCCTAACCGCTTACCTAATACATCGATGTTCCCGTGTGACGGGTGCATATAGAGGCCGGCTAGTTTGCATAGGGTGGTTTTCCCGGACCCATTTGGGCCAAGGATGACCCAGCGCTCCCCGGAAAACACGCTCCAGTTAATGCCATTTAGGATAGTTCGACCGTCACGCGTTAAAGTGACGTTTGATAGGGCGATTACGGCGGACGACGGCATGGCGCATATTATTAGACTCCGTGGAGCACAGATGCATCTTTATCCGCCTTCCTAACTGGATTGGCGACATTATGATGGCTCGTCCTGCGGTACACGCAATACGAGAGGCGTCGAGTTCTGTTCGTCTCATTGCGATGGCCAAGGCGTCGCACCAGCCTCTGATTGAACGATTCGGGCTGTTTGACGACTTTGTGGCTGCACCGGAAAACAAAGGTTTCAAAAACGTCGTGTCGGTTTGGTCAGCGGCCAGTGCTATACGTAGGCATAACGCTGGTGCGGCTGTTGTGATGGCACCCTCGTTTGAGGCTGCTTTTACGACTTGGTTATCTGGTATTCGAGTTCGGGTTGGACACGACACTGACGGTCGGAGCTTGCTATTGACGGATGCGGTCGGTCTGCGATCTCGGGTTCACCGTGTTGATAGCTACCGGGACTTAAGTCGGGCGTTAGAGAATTCCGGAGTAGTTTCCCTGCCATCTCTTTCGTTTGGTCCCACTGACCATGCGTGTGCCCGGCGACTTTTTCAGTCGATGTCGTGGGATGCTGCTGTTCGGCCGATTTTTGTAAATCCTGCGGCTGCAAAATCTGCTAGGGCGTGGTCTTCGAGTCGGTTCCGTATTTTAGTTGAGCGACTGGTCGCGCAGCCGACATCGCGACACGTTGTTATACATGCGCGTCAACCTTTCTCGGCTAGTCAAGAATGGGCTCGATCTTACGGGATTGCGGTGGTGTCAGACGTCTCATTGCCTGAGTTGGCGGCGTTGCTCGAACGCTGTTCGCTTTATGTTGGTAACGACAGCGGGCCTGCTCACATTGCCGTTGCGGCTGGTATTGATACCGTTACCATCTTTGGTTCGTCAGTACCTGACCAGACGGGTCCTAGTGCTGCACATGCCCCGAACGAGGGATCACATTCTGCGGTTTCAGCGAGATTTGAATGCGCGCCGTGTCGAGAGCGGTTTTTTAAGGACTGTCCGTCACCGCCTTCCGAAGACGGTCGTCCGCCTTGCCTTGATGCAATTTCTGTTGATGTTGTCCTGGACCGAGTCAATCAGTTCCTTGATTCCGGTCACTGTTAGCTAGCTGTTTTTTGAATGGAGCGTAGTTTTTAGGGTCTCCAGTTCTTCGCGTAGCTTTTGAATTTCTGCTCGCATTTTCGGCAAACGACCGAGTTCCGCTTGTTGCTGTTTGATGTCTTTGAGTGGTCGCGCAGGGGTTCCCCAAAATACTTGCCCGGCGGGAATACGTTTACGTGTCGGGATGCCGCATTGGGCACCGACCACGCCGTAGTCGTCGACACGGCAATAGTCAGCGATCCCAACTTGTCCTCCGATCATGGCTTCGCGTCCGATCGTTGAACTTCCCGCGATGCCAGTCTGAGACGAGATAATTGCATGCGCGCCTATTTGCACGTTATGAGCAATCTGGCACAGATTGTCGAGTTTTGCGCCGGAGTCAATGAACGTTTCATCAAAAGCACCGCGGTCGACACAGCTATTCGCACCAATCTCTACGTCGGATTTGATTCTGACAGTTCCGACTTGAGGAACCTTGAGGTGGCGTTCGCCGTCGAAGACGAAACCGAATCCGTCGGCACCGATGATGACGCCAGCATGAAGAATCACGCGATCTCCGAGTCGTGAACCCGGGTACAGGATGACTTTCGGATACAAAATAGATTGTTCGCCGACGTGACAACCTCGACCGATATAAGCACCTGGAAAGATACTGGTCCCACTGCCGATATGTGCTCCTGACTCGACAACCGTCCATGCACCGATTGAGACGGCTGCTCCTATCGTTGCATCAGGCGCGATGAGCGCCGTGTCGTGGACGCCGGGTGCGGGTAACGTGGGAGGGACGATCCACTGTGCAGCGCGTGCGAATGCTACGCGAGGGTTGTCAACGACAATGACTGTTCGCTGCGGAATGTCACCGGGCGGGACCAGGATGCACGACGCTTGACTTGCCTCAACGCGGTCAACATATTTGGCCTCCGCGTACGCTAATGCACCCGATGATGCGTGTTGGAGGCTTCCTACGTCACGCAGTGGGGTGTCGCCGTCACCATGTAACGTTCCGGTTACGTAATCTGCAACCTGTTGTGCTGTTTTCATATGTTCTCCCGCCCCGTGCGTTAAGTGCCTGATCATACTGGGCCTTACATCTATATATTTACGATCGAAAGGTGGTCGTCCCGCCGGTTGTCTGTTGAACGGCTTTTTGAAGCCAGGACAAGCTGATAGTTTTCACCCCTACTCAAAGGCGCTATAGCGCTCAGTCACCAATTATGGTTACGATGTAAGTCTAAGTGCCGATTAGGCGACTGACGGAGAACTGATTTTTTGCAAATTCATATTGTCAATCCAAGCCATTTTTCTTTTGGGACGGGCTTTATTACTCCGCGGTGGATGTATGTCCTAGCTGCAGCTACTCCCTCTCAATGGGGAGACCCGATTTTGAGCGATGAATCGCTCAAACCATTCGATACAAGCCAACTAAGAGAGGGAGACGTTGTCGGTATTGGGTTACATACAGGCAATGCCCTTGTTGGCTATGAACTCGGACGTCGTGCACGTGAACAGGGTGCATGGGTTGTGTATGGCGGAAGTCACCCTACGTTGTTTCCAGAAGAAGCCCTCGAACACGGCGGTGCTCATGCCGTGGTTAAAGGAGACGGTGATGTCACTTGGGGGCGGGTGATCGAAGATTGTGCGAATGGAACTCCAGATCAAACCTACGAGGGTGGTCGAGTTGATGCGGGGAAATTCAGGAAAGCTCGTTGGGACTTGATAGAGCGAGATAAGTATGCTTGGGCTTCGGTTCAGACTGTACGTGGATGTCCAAAACACTGCTCGTTTTGCTCGGTATGGCGGACTGATGGACAAGAACCTCGTCAGCGTGAGGTGAATCCGGTCATTGAGGAAATAGTCGAACTGCGGCGTATGGGTTTTCGATTTATTGCGTTGGCCGATGATAATTTTTATCCAGTGACGCTTGAGGATCTGAAGATGGCGGCACGTCGTGAGGATAAAACACGCTACGACGAGCTGAAGGCTTTGCGTGATGAGCGGTTCGAACTGATGGCCCTCATGGCGCAACTTCCTGATGACCTCAATTTCTTCACACAGATCACTATGGAGTCTGCTGAGGACCCTGAGTTTTTGGATGCGATGCGAAAGGCTCGCATCAGAGGGGCTCTTGTCGGTATCGAGGCGGTGACCGCGGAGGGATTGAAGGATGTGTACAAAGATTTCAATCTTGCTGGTGAGGAACTAGTTGAACGTCTGCAGACGTTCAGGGAACACGGGGTTTATATTCTGGGGTCGTTCATTTTTGGGCTTCCCAGTGATCGCCCGGATACCTTCAAGGCAACGGCAGATTTGGCGAAACGTGCCGATATTACCTTTGCTCAGTTTGTCACGTTGACACCGTTCCCGGGCACGCTGGACTTTGAAAAATGGGAACGCGAACAGGGCAATGATATTGAAAAGGTAGACGGTGTTCCGGTGTCACGGCACTGGTTGATTCCGCAAGAAAACAGACCCAAACTTCTGACGCCGCACCCGGTAATGTCAGGCGAGGAAATTCGCCAGGGAACACAGCAAGTATGGAATAGTTTCTATAGCCTGAAGGCGTCTTGGCAACGGTCTAACATTCTTAAATCGATTAGAAACCGTCTTATATTCCTCGTGGCGTCGAAAGTGATGTTGCAGGCCTTTGGCAACACCGGGTTGTCAACAGACAGCGCTCGTGCGTCGCGTGCGACAAAACTGGGCGGTATCGGATTTTCTCTTTTGCAGAAGATGTTTGCCGCGCAGCCTATGCCAGAACTCGAAGTTCCTGAAACGCCATCGGCCCCAACCGCGTTGGCGAGCTAGTATTCCTTGGCTAGCTGGCCTTTTTAGTTTTCCGTCAGGTCTAGGTCCGTGGTGTCGGCGGCGATCGTTACTGACCGTTGTGATCGCTCCGGGCCTGCATGGATGGTTGCCATGTACTGACCAGGAGTGATGTTGTCGAGGGTGAAACGCCCACTCCTTTCCGCAACGGTGGCATAGGGGGTTGCGGATACCACAACACTCGCGCCCATTTGCGGATGAATGTCGCACGCGACACGGTATGTTCCAGCAGTGTCGAAGTGGTGCTCGTATGTTCCGCCGATAGGCGTCGAAATGTTAAACGCTGTTTCTTTCGTGTCAATGTTGTACACGCGAACGTTATGAAGAATGTCTTCGCCGTTGTGGAAGTGCACCGGTTGTCCGACAGTTGCAAGAAGCACAGGTGGTAGGAACTCCATGCCTAACTGGTCCATCTGTACCGGTTCTTCGGGTGCCGAGAATTCTTGAGAAGCGCGTGGCTCTAGTAGGACAACGGTCAATGACCCGTCTGATGACGTGGGAGCTATCCCTGAAATTGTTCGACCATCTGCGGATTCATCGAGTTGGGAGTTTGCAGCAGGCGGCAAGATTTCCGTATTCTCCTGACCGCTATTCCCGCAATTTATCACGGTAAACGCACTGATAATCACGAGACAAATGGCTTTGCTGACGTCGCGAAAACGAGGACCCTGAACTTTCATTCGTTACCTGCTGTGTGGAGTGCCATTATAGAGGTAGGAGGATACAGTAGGTCGCCCTTGATCCTTTTACTGAAATGGCGGTAGAATCCAGGGCAGCGAAAAGCTTTGAAATGTGTAATTTACTGAGATTCATCTCACGCATGGAGGTGTCCTGATGAGAAAAGCCACGCTTGGAATGGTCCTGTTGGCGGCTTTGGCGATGGTGATGTTGCCCGGTAGTGCGTCAGCACAGTCGAGCGATGTGACATTCCACAAAGATGTTGAGCCTATTTTGCAGCGGTCCTGCCAAGTGTGCCATCGGCCGGACAACATGGCTCCGATGTCACTCATGAACTATCAGGAGGCTCGTCCGTGGGCTCGTTCGATTAAGAACAAGGTTGTCGCACGAGAGATGCCGCCATGGCATGTCGACCCCAACGTAGGCATCCAAGACTTCATTGGTGATAGGTCGTTGACCAAAGCGGAGATCGCAACGATTTCTACCTGGGTTGATGCAGGCGCACCTCGCGGTAATCCAGCTGATGGTCCTCCGCCGGCTGACTTGCCTGATTTTGGTGCTTGGGAAGTTGAACCTGATTTAATCGTGACCTCACCGCCACACACCGTTTCTGCGGAAGCCGGCGACTGGTGGGGCGATTATATCGTTGAGTCTGGTGTTACGAATGATCGGTATATCAAAGCGATCCAGACGAAGGCCGGTGACCTTCGTGTCGTGCACCACGCTTTGACCTACGCCGTGACGGACCCTGATGCATCGGTCGACGATAGTTCTAATGACTTTTTCTTGAACGAATACGCTGTTGGTAAGAATGCTGACAAATATTCGGAAGGTTCCGGAAAGATGCGAGGTTAAAGGGAGTCTATCGAGAGAGTTCGGCTGTCAAACGGGTCGAAGAAGCCGGAAAGGCTGCGGAGGACATTGTAGGGTTAGCTACCACTAATGGAGGATTGCATGGGGCTATCACAACCGCACCAGACGGTACTGTCTATTTACCTCCTCGAGTTGCGACTCCGGCAATCATTTTTTCCAAGGATAACGGTCTTACCTGG
>DTWD01000635.1 GCA_012963185.1 Acidobacteriota bacterium | reverse complement strand
TCGATTGTTATTGGCACGATACCAATCGTGCTTGTGGGTCTGGTTGCAACCGATGTTATTTTTGGCTCAGTCCGCACCGTTCCTGTTACAGGAATAGCTCTTGCTGTTGGTGGGATTGCGATGTTCGTCGCCGAACGTTACGGGAGAGGCGACCGGGCTGAAAACTCGCTGAGTGGTTGGGAGGCGGTCGGACTTGGGTTCGCCCAAGCGCTAGCGCTAGCGCCGGGAGTCTCTCGCTCCGGTGCGGTACTGACGTTGGCTATGCTGTTTGGCCTTCGTCGCGAGAGAGCCGCGCGTTTTTCGTTCTTGCTTGGTATTCCTGCCATTATTGCATCGGCGGCTAAAACGACACTGGATTCCTTGAATGCGGGGATATCATCAGATACGGGCATGTTGTTTGCGGTCGGGATCGTATCCTCATCGGTGGTTGGCTATTTGACGGTCAAATATTTTATTAGATACGTGTCGAGATATTCTTTAAACATCTTCGTCGTGTATCGCCTTCTTGTTGCGACAGCTATTCTGTTTTGGGTAAGCACTTGAATTTAGTGGGAGTCGGCCTGCATGTCTTGGTTTCGCCGTAGTTTGATTGCGGGAACCGTCGTTATCGTACCGTTGGTCATTAGTGTGGCGGCGTTTGTCTGGCTCTTTCAGTTGATTGACGGCGTCATGCGGCCAGTTTATGCACAGTGGTTGGGTCGTGAGATTCCCGGACTTGGTCTTGGTACCATGCTCCTGCTGGTTGTTATTGTCGGTTCGCTTGCGACGAACGTAATTGGCCGGAAACTATTGAGCCGTGGCGAGGAATATCTACTGAGGTTGCCTGTTTTCCGGGCGGTTTACGGACCCGTTAAGCAGTTAGTCGCGGCATTTTCACCTGATAACCGGATGGGTTTTAAGCGCGTTGTTCTTGTTGACGATCCCCATCGCGGTCTTGCCCTGGGATTTTTAACCAAAGAGTTCGGTATTGATAAAGATGGCGCGATCGAAACTCACGCCGCGGTGTACGTACCAACGAATCACATTTATTTTGGCGATATCCATATCTATCCGGGTTCAAAACTGCTATTTCCTGATATGACGGTTCAAGAGGGAGTGCAGGTCTTTCTCACCGGTGGTATGGCAATGACTGAGAGGCTTCGAGTTGAGCGAAAGAAACTCGGGTCTAATGATTCAGGATCTTGACACCGAGAAACGTGGCTTGTTAACTTGCTGGGTTTCTGACCCATACACAACAGAATTTATATAGAGGACTGAATGGAGCAACAACTTTACTTCGTGCTCGGCTGGGGTGCACCCATCGTATCGGCGCTGTTTGCACTCTTTCTCATTAAACAAATCAACGGACATTCGCCTGGGACGGAGCAGATGCAGCGAATTGCGGCACTCATTCGAAGTGGCGCAATGGCATTTCTAAAAACTGAATACACCGTTTTGTCCGGTTTTGTCGTGGTGATGTTTGTGGTGCTCTGGGCTTTTGTCTCAGGGTTAACTGCAACCGCGTTCCTTGTGGGTGCGTTGCTGTCAGCTAGTGCCGGGTGGATCGGGATGCGCACAGCGACCGGAGCAGCTGTCCGGACAACACATGCTGCTAAGACAAGCCTTTCGAGTGCCCTCCGCGTCGCTTTCTCGAGTGGTGCAGTGATGGGTCTGACCGTCGTGGCTCTTGGGACTCTTGGTATCGCAGTTCTTTATTACCTATTTGGCGGCTTAAGTGGGGCAGGTAGGAGTGCAGTCGATTCTCTGTTTGGGTTTTCTCTCGGGGCGTCATCGATTGCTCTTTTTGCGAGGGTAGGCGGCGGTATCTTCACCAAGGCGGCTGATGTGGCTGCTGATCTATCGGGTAAGGTCGAAGCTGGTATTCCTGAAGATGACCCTCGTAACCCAGCGACCATTGCGGACAATGTCGGTGACAACGTGGGTGACGTTGCTGGTATGGGAGCAGACTTGTTTGAGTCCTATGTCGGCAGCATTATCTCTGCGATTGCCCTTGCCTGGGCGCTTGGTGCACCCGCGGCAGCTGCACTTTGGAGTATTGACGAAGGTGCTTTTGACTCGCTACAGCAAAATCTGGTTCTATTTCCGATTCTATTGTCTGGCGTTGGTATTTTGTCATCCATTCTCGGGACGTTTGCGGTTAACACTGATGATGAAAGCAAAATAGGTAGTGCCCTCCATCGCGGACTACTGGTTGCCTCGCTGTTGGTCTTTGTTGGTGCCTTTGGCCTTATCACGGTGCTCAATATTCCGATGGCTGTTCTGTTCTGTGTCGTGACTGGCGTTGTCGCGGGTGTTGCGATAGGGCAGGTTACGGAGTACTACACTGCTAAGGACAAGCCGCCAGTGCAAAGGATCGCACAACAGTCTGAAACCGGCCCAGCTACCAACATTATTTGCGGGCTTGGTGTTGGAATGATGTCGTGTGCTATTCCCATTCTGATCATCTGCGCCGCAATTTGGATTAGTTTTAACCAGGCGCAACTTTACGGGATTGCGATTGCGGCTGTCGGTATGTTGTCAACACTTGGTATCAGTTTAGGGGTCGATGCGTATGGTCCGGTTGCAGATAATGCTGGAGGAATCGCCGAGATGAGCGGCTGTGAAGCTTTTGTCCGTGAGCGGACGGACGCACTCGATGCTGTCGGTAACACGACAGCTGCGATGGGGAAGGGCTTTGCTATTGGCTCAGCAGCTCTGACCGCGTTGGCGCTTTTCAGTACTTTTCGCACCGAAGCGGATGCGGCGGTGAGTTTGGCGCAGGCGGCCGGGACGGTGTTTGATCCCAGTTATCTTAACCTGCAGCTTGATAATCCGAATGTATTACTCGGGATGTTGCTAGGTGGCATGCTGCCCTTCCTGTTTGCAGCGCTGACGATGAACGCCGTTGGTCGTTCAGCGAACGATATGATCGAAGAAGTACGTCGTCAGTTCCGTGAAATTAGCGGGTTACTTGAAGGCAAAGCAGAGCCCGACTCTGCTCGTTGTGTCGAGATTTCAACTAAATCGGCTATTCGAGAAATGATTGTTCCGGGATTGATTGCGGTTCTTGCTCCTGTAATTGCAGGTTACATCCTTGGAATATCAGGGCTTGGTGGTCTGCTTGCTGGTGCACTCGTTACTGGTGTCCTGATGGCATTGATGATGGCCAATGCTGGTGGAGCCTGGGATAATGCGAAGAAATACATTGAAGAAGGGCATCACGGTGGCAAAGGTTCGGAACCGCATAAAGCTGCAGTTATCGGTGATACGGTCGGTGATCCCTTTAAAGACACGTCTGGACCGAGCCTTAATATCCTGATTAAGTTGATGACAATTGTCGCAGTTATTTTTGCGCCTTTGGTCGTTTCATGGATGGGATAGGCATGTTTGAAGAATGGGGTTATCTTTAGACTGGTGTAAGAGAGATTGACGTAATTACCTTCGGCGGTTAAGATGCGAGCCTTCGTTCAGTGTGCTGGAGTAGAGGAAGCCGACGCAGGCTGGCGGTACATAGTTCGGAAGGCCGTTTAAGGTTGTTGTTGCGAAGACAGGCTTTTCGCATGTGGCTTTGATAGATTAAACGGGTGCACACAGTTTTTGCGCGTTGACACTGATAAAATGGCTTGCTTATAATCGTCGTTTCTATCGCGATGCGGGCAGTTTTAGTACGTCAGGAGGGTCCCTGTGGCTGAAATAAAATCGAGTGCGAAACCTCAACAGGCAGAGCCGGCAAAGAAAGAACATCAGCTGTTCGGTGAAGTATCGAATCCATCATTTCATGTGGGTACGCGGAAGTGGTACACCCTCCCGTTATCGATAGTCGCCCATGTTGTTGTTATAGGTTTGGCCGTTATTGTGCCTTTGATGGCTTTTGATGCGTT
>DTWD01000634.1 GCA_012963185.1 Acidobacteriota bacterium | reverse complement strand
TGCAGGTCATTTACAACGCCGTGTCGAGACCGCCTGATACTGTGAGAGATACGGAAGAGGTGGGAGATGGCACTTGGGCCAGAAATAAATGATTTTGCCGCGGGGCTTCAGGCACGACAGCCGCTCTGGGCTGATTCTGGGCGGAGACTAGCTTGAAAGTCTTTCTGAGCCTCCTCCGCTACAGTAGATCGATGGTGTTCGTTGCCGACAATGTTCGTGCCACGGTTTTTCTAGGCCTGCTGTGCCTTGTTGTCGTGATTCAGACAGCATGTGGTGGGTCAGCGACTGCACCAACCGGCGTGACGCCGACTTCGTCAGCGTCGAGCGGGCAAAGTGCTGGGCTTTCAGCGATTCAAACTCAGATATTCACGCCCAAATGTGTCGGCTGTCACGGAAACGTTGTGAGACAGGCTGGCTTGAATTTGGCGAGGGGGTCATCTTTTTTAAGCTTGGTCAATGTGAAAAGCACAGAAACGTCACTGATTCTGGTGATTCCGAGCGATCCTGACAAGAGCTATCTGTTACACAAACTTGAAGGCCGCGCTGGCATTGCTGGAGAGCGGATGCCAAAGGGTGGTCCGTTTTTAACCAGTGATGAAGTTGAAATTGTCAGTCAATGGATTGCGGACGGCGCACTCGATAATTAACAGCACTGAATGTCTTCGGTCGTAGCCCTAATGTTACGATTGCTCACCCTCTTGCGGAGTGAACAGCGATATGGCAACTCTCGAGCCAGCGATGGGACATTTACTGAGGCGTGCTGGGTTTGGCGCGACTGAGCAGGAAGCCGACGTCTGGAATGGGCTCGGGGTCCGCGCAGCTATCGACAAGTTGGTCGATTACGAATTGACGCCAAATCCAGTCGATGTCGGTATTGGTGGGACGGCTCGACTCGGGATCACGTCCAACGGTCCGTTTAACCCAAACGATGAGGTCGTAGATGCGAGACAGCGCTGGTTGTTTCGCATGGTCTATACGGAACGCCCGCTTCAGGAAAAGATGGCGTTGTTCTGGCACGATCATTTCGCGACAGGCTATGGAAAGTTAACGGGGCAGCTTGGGGGTGAGGGGGCCACACGGGCACTCGCACAGGTTCCTGCCGAATATACCGACCCTACGCAGCGCGAAGGCGCTGGACAGGTTCCGAGAGGTCAACTTGAACTCTTTCGCGATCTTGCCCTCGGTAACTATCGCGATCTCTTGCTCGCCGTGGCACAGGATGTGGCGATGGTGGCTTGGTTGGATGGCGACACAAATATACGATATTTCCCGCAGGAAAATTTCGCACGGGAACTGATGGAGCTGTTCTCTTTAGGCCTCGACCATTTTACGGAAGAAGACGTGTATGCCGGTGCTCGTGTGTTTACCGGCTGGAATCTCAAACGGCATGATTTTGCACGGGGCAATGACCAACGTTCGGATTTCTATTGGAGTCCTGACCGGCATGATGACGGTCCAAAGACGTTTAGTTTTTCGATTTACCCTGATGGTAGCCGAACGATCCCTGCGCGTTCTGCGATGGACGGATTTCAGGATGGTATCGATTTGATCAATGCTCTTGCCGGCCACCCGGAAACAGGGGCGTTTTTGTGCCGTAAGCTCTACGCATTTTTCGTCAACGATACGGGGCCTATGGATGAACGTGTTGTACAGCGTTTGGCTCGTACGTATTACGCGACCGGTTTTAATATGCGTGAAGTTGTTCGCGAACTGTTCCAGTCACGAGAGTTTCAAGACCCCGCAAATTATTGGGCTCGCTACTCCTGGCCAGTGGAGTATGTGGTGCGGATGTTCAAAGAGGTGGGATGTGCGGGGTTCTCCGCAAACCAGGCGCTTTCACCACTAGCAAATATGGGACAGACGCTGTTTGAACCGCCGGATGTGGCTGGGTGGTCGACGGGGGCCTCATGGATGTCGACAGCCACGATGTTGGCCCGGATGAATTTCGCGTCGGCGCTGAGCGACAATCAACGTTTTGCACTTCGTACGGCCGCACTGGACCAAGGGTCGTCGTCCGAGGCTGTACTCGATTATTTCCTCGGACGTATGACGGTGTCACCCCTTGATGTGGATGGCCGACAAGAACTGTTGAACTATCTCAATGCAGATGAGGTGTATGTGGGGTCCCGTATACAAGCGTGGTTTAAGGGCGCTGGACTTGCGCATCTCATTGCGGCTTCTCCTGAATATCAATTCGTGTAATGCACAGAGAGTCTTTTTCAGTCTTTGAGCTAATGGTTAGATAGCATGCAACAGCGAACGCGGAGAGAATTTGTTCGGGACGGCCTATCGGCGGTTGCCATGGGATGGGCCGCACCAGGTTTTCTGAGCGAATTGGCGCGTGCGCAGACTGGTCATAGTCGAAATCTCGTTGTTCTGTATCTCGGTGGTGGGAACGATGCCCTGAGCTTGCTCGTGCCGTACACCGACCCGGCGTACTATGACCGGCGTCCGACATTAGCCATTCCTGCTGACCAAGTCATTGATATTGGTACGGACTCGACGGGGCACCCGCTCGGACTCCATCCCGAGCTAACCGGATTTAAAACTATATTCGACGATGGCGCGCTTGCACTGCTTCAACGTACGGGTTATCCGGATTCTAGTCGGTCCCATTTTCGCGGCACTGACGTGTTTTCGACGGCTGATCCAGACCGGCCACAGGGGCGGGGATGGTTGGGTCATTATCTTGACACCCTTCCCGGTCCAGTTGATGCATTAACAGCATGGAATACGGAGCAACAATTACCACGGAGTCTCTTGGCGAACCTGGTCGGTGTTCCGTCGATCCCGAATTTGAGTACGTATGCTTTTTCGAGTCCCAACTCTGCCTTTAGCCTTGAGGAGGCCGCGCACTCTCGTATGACGGCGAAACGGATCGTGGCGCACGGTGCAACTAGCGCGAGAAATACGCATGTGGCGTTTGTGAATTCGACGGTGCAGGCGGCTTTTGACACGTTGGATCGAGTAGGTGTGGTTGCTGCCCATGTGCCAACGACGGAATATCCGCAAACCGCATTGGGAGGAGCTCTTCGTGCAGTTGGCTCTGCTGTGGCAAGTGAATCGGGTACCAAGCTGTATTGGGTGCAGACTGGCGGATATGACACCCATGCACAGCAGAATACGTTGACGGGAAATTATGCTCGGCTCATGCGGACGCTGAATGGCGCAGTCAGCGCGTTCTACGCTGACTTGAAGAATCAGCGACTACTGGAGCAGACCGTAGTGTTGGTGTTTTCTGAATTCGGTAGACGCGTGAGTGAAAATGGGAGTAACGGGACTGACCACGGTTCGGGTGGTTTGATGTTTGCATTTGGTGGTCGTGTGCGTGGCGGTATCTACGGACGAACCGCATCGTTAGAGCAACGGCCCGATAATCCAGACCTAGAGTACGGCGGTCGTGATGTGAGGTTTGAAACAGACTTCCGTGCGGTGTATGCGCGCATCATTGATCATTGGTTGGGTGCGGACTCGTTACAGATCCTCGGCGCTGATTTTCGGCATACCGGAGTTGAATTTATCTAGTTCATGTTGGCTCTGCTTAACAGTGGACTGCGTGTCTGTGCTGCTGTTGCATTGGCCTGTCTTGGCGCTGGCTGCACAGGCGACACGCCCTTGCTTTCAGTAGGGAATCTAGTTGGAGGGGACGGGCTGTCGCCGACTATTACGATTACGTCAGGCGGCGTATCACCGAAAGTATTGGTAGTCAGGCAAGGCCAGCGCGTTTTGTTTGTAAATAATGACAGTGTCGCGCACGAAATGGCTTCAGATCTGCATCCGACGCACGAGCGGTGGCCGGCTATGAATCAGGTTGGCTACCTCGCGCCTGGTCAGTCGCGAGAGACAGGGAATTTGAATGTGGTAGGTGTGATCTCGTACCACGACCATCTCGATGCGCAGAATGAAGGGTTACTAGGTTCAATTCAGATAATCCCCGCAAACTAAATTCGTTTTCGCCTCTGCTCAAATTGCCGGCCAACAAAAGCAATAGAGAACTTGAAAGCACTTAGGGATTTGTCTGCCGGACGACCTCAACCACATTTCCAGAGGGGTCATTTGCGAATAGAACTCGATCGCCGCGCTCACGAACGCCGAGGCCGCCGATTTTTAATCGTTCAAGGACAGCGTCGTAATCTGATGAATAGATTGCGACGACAGGGTACCAGCTTTTTGCCAGCGGCTCTTCGTTTAAGGACTCATATAACGCAAGGAAGGGGCCGTCCCCAAATTCTATAAAGACCTCGTCAAACGTCTCCGTCCTAATGCGTCGGCCCGGCTCGACGTTGAACACGCGCATGAAAAATTCTTCGGATTCCTCGAGATTGTCAACGATGAGGCGCGCGCCGATGACCCTTGGTGCTCCAGGCGTCTCTACAATTTCAATGCCGTTTCCGGCGGGGTCGAGTGCAATGGCAATCCGGATACCGC
>DTWD01000633.1 GCA_012963185.1 Acidobacteriota bacterium | reverse complement strand
TGGCAAGCCGCAAGAACTGTGGCGAATGCCTCATCGACCTCGGCATGATTGCGGTCGGAAGGATTCGGTCCAAGGCCAAGATCAGCCGCCATATCGCCAGGGACGACCATAATCGCACTAACAGGAGCCTCAAGAATCTCGTGAATGTTATCGACAGCTTCCTGAGATTCAATCATTGCCACCGCAAACAACTCCCCCTCAGGGTTAAGCGGCCATACATCTGCGCGTCGGTAATACTCGTTTGCACCCATGTCCCAAAGGCGCATGGCGCCACCTGGTCCCCACCCACGCTCTCCACGCGGTTCCGGATACGCTGAATCTCTCATCGGCGGGTAGCGCATCGCTTCCACGAACCGAACGGCCTCTTCTTTTGTATCAACGTGCGGCAAGATCACGCCAAACCCACCGAGGTCAAGGACCTGCTTGACGGCCCACTTGAAATCTTCATCGCCATCTTGAGGGATCCTCACAAGCGGCGTAAGACGCATACGCCCATCAGACCCGCGGTCCTGATCCATCTCAGCCAGAACTGTCTGAACCAACTGACCAGAGAACGGGGAATGCTCCATATCAACAAATCGCCACTCTTGGGTCGCCACGGCCGCGCGACCATTCTCCAAGGCTTCAATAACCTTATTGAGCCGACCGGAGCCCTGCGCATGACCTTCCGGTGGCGCAGTACCCACCGCAAACCCTATAATCCCAAGCGCGAATGCAAGTGAAACAGTAGGACGCAACAACGTCATCATGACTTTCTCCTCTTGAGTCTGTCCGGTGTTCCAACCGGACTATTCAGTCAGTCTCTATATAGTCACTATCGTAATGATGGTGTCTGTCGACATTGTAGACCGCTCACATCAGACACGCTGCCGCTAAACAACTCGGTGCAACAACTTCTCTTGTGACGCAAGACGTCGGCAGTTCTCCGCAGCCACACGAATACTCCGAACCATTGTTTCAGCCGTGAGATAGGCAACATGCGGTGTGACCACGACATTGTCAAGAGCCAATAGCGGATCATCAGGCAATAGAGGTTCGCTCGCAAATACGTCTAACCCCGCCGCGGCCAGGCATCGATCAGCGAGCGCCTGCCTTAAAGCCCGTTCATCGATCACGCCACCTCGCGAAGTATTAATAATAATTGCACCTGATTTCATCCGCTTGATCGCCACCTCATTGATCAGACCTTTTGTGCTCGTAGTCAATGGCACATGAAGCGACACAATGTCACTCACAGCAAGCAGCTCATGAAGCGATAGGTACTCGCCCACCACATCTTTCTTGATACGCGGGCATGTATAAACAACCTTGGCTCCCATCGCGATTAACGTAGGCGCCAAGCGCCGCGGGACTGCACCGTAGCCGACTAACCCGACAGTTCTGCCACTTATCTCACCAGACTCATCCTGTAAGTCGATCGTCAAACCCTGTACCTTCCCCGTACGCGTAGCAAGATCCAAATGATTGACACGTCGTAATGCCGTCAGCATCAGCAAAAGCGTCATTTCCGCAACAGCCTGTGAGTTCGTCCCAGGCATATTGCAGACCGCGACATCGTGCCGTTGCGCAGCCTCGAGATCGATTGTATTGACACCCACACCTATTTTCTGAATTAGCTGAAGTCGTGGCGCCGAAGCGATTACCGACGCTGTCACTGGCTCCAATAAGTGCCAGAGCACTTCCGCATCAGCCATCAATGACTTGAACCGTTCCCGATCGGACTCAGCGCAACTAGTTACAACAATCCCTCGCTCCTCAAGCGCTGCAAAATGGCTCAGCACACCTTTGCCTGCCGTTGAGTGATACACAACCTTCATAGCGTTGACACCGTTATCATTGGTTAAACGTGCCGGAAACTGATCCGACTATTCTGCAGGCCCTCAGGCGGCTTCAGTTGATCGATGACCAATCGGTCCCGGTCATGATACCGCTCTCGGGTGGCGTCTCTTCAGATATTTGGCGCGTCGAACTCGGACAGCAAATCGTGTGCGTCAAACGAGCGCTTCCACAACTTAAGGTTTCAGCTCTCTGGGAAGCACCGATTGAGCGTAATCAATATGAATGGGAATGGCTGCAAATCGCAGGGGCGATCGAACCAACAGCCGCTCCGGCCTTGATCGCTCGTGATCTGGAAACTGGCTGCTTCGTTATGGAGTATCTCGACACACAGAACTACCCGGTGTGGAAGAACCAACTACGTGACGGAATCACAGACCCCAACACAGCCAAAGCCGTCGGACAGCGTCTTGCGTCTATTCACGCGGCGACAGCAGGTCAAGACGATATCCGAAACCGATTTCCGACAGACCACATCTTTCACGCAATACGGATCGAACCCTATCTATTAGAAACCGCCAGGCGCCACGAGGACCTCGCTACCGACATTCGCCAGATCGTCAACAGCTTGTCTCAGACAAAGCAAACGCTCGTACACGGTGACGTCAGCCCAAAGAACATACTCGTAGGACCGTCGGGGCCCCTGTTTCTCGACGCGGAATGCGCCTGCTATGGAGACCCCGTGTTTGACATCACGTTCTGTCTAAATCACCTCATGCTCAAATGCATTTGGACGCCTCACGCAATTCCAGGATTCTTACATGCTTTCGATGTGCTCCTAGATGCCTACATTGACGGCGTAGTGTGGGAGGACCGAGCAACGCTTGAAGCTCGCGCGGCTCGCACACTTCCAGCACTCTTTCTCGCACGTGTCGACGGAAAATCACCAGTCGATTACATCACCACTGAGAATCATCGAGACCTTATTCGACATGTAGCCCGCGAGCTCCTGCTCTCCCCCGTTGAGACACTCCGCGATGTACGCACGGCTTGGGCGGAAGCGCTCGAAAGGGCATCATGACAGGGACGACAACGATTGGCCACGTGACCGCCAGACGCGTGTGGGATTCACGCGGACGCCCAACCGTCGAAGCCGACGTGATTCTTCAAAATGGCAGCATCGGCCGAGCCATCGCGCCGGCCGGCGCATCCACTGGCAGTGGTGAAGCCCTCGATCTCCGCGACGGTGGCCCCAAACTCGGTGGCTTTGATGTCACCAAAGCGATCGACAATATTAAGACGGTTATATCGCCTGCGCTCAAGGGTTTAGTTGCATCAAACCAAGCCTCTGTCGACCAAACACTTCTTGAACTTGACGGAACACAAAATAAAACCAAGCTTGGAGGCAACGCCATGATTGCGGTTTCTATGGCGACTCTCCACGCGGCCGCACAGCAGCAGCCGCTTTGGCAATTTCTTCTCGATGACAATAGCCCCCTTCTTCCACTGCCGGAAATCCAAATTTTTGGCGGCGGTGCTCACGCAGGAAGACGTGTCGACGTCCAAGACTTCATGGTCATGCCTGTGGGAGCGACATCATTCGCTCAAGCTCTTGAATGGACTGCTGAGGTCTATCGTTCGGCAGGCGTTCTGTTGTCAGATGCCGGTACGTTGCAGGGTGTCGCTGACGAAGGTGGTTTCTGGCCAGTCTTTAACACCAATGAGGACGCCCTTGATTGCCTCGTAAAGGCGATCGAACGTGCCGGCTACACACCGGGCGAAGAAGTCGCCATTGCATTAGACATTGCTGCCACAGAGTTCTTTCACGACGGTCGATATCATCTCGCTCGGGACCGACATGAATGTGACCGAGACGAACTCTCCGAACTGCTTGTTCGCTGGATTGACCGGTACCCCATCCTATCAATTGAAGACCCGCTCGCCGAACATGACACCATCGGGATGCAAAGATTCACCCAATCGGTCGGTGACCGAATTCAAGTCATTGGCGATGACTATCTGGTGACAAATGCTCTGCGGGTAGAACGTGCCTCACGCGAACAAGCATGTAATGGTCTTCTCGTTAAGCCGAACCAAGCTGGCACGATTACCGAAACGCGCGCGGCACTAGACGCAGCGCACCATGCTGGATTCAGCACGATCGTGTCCGCTCGTTCTGGTGAAACCGAGGACATCACAATCGCGCACCTTGCGGTCGGCTGGTCCGCCGGTCAAATCAAAGTCGGGTCGTTTGCGCGGTCAGAACGAATGGCAAAGTGGAACGAACTCTTACGCATTGAAGAAGTACTCGGCGCTTCGGCAAAGTTCGCCGGCGCATCTGTTATCCGCCGCGATTAAAATGGAATTCTTCACGGCAAAAGTTTTCTATTTAAAGGTTGCTTTGTCAGCGAAGCGCGTACCACTCTCGCAACGCGTTACGTTCACTATCTGTCAGTGGTAAAAACCCTCGATTATCGGATTCAGCCGTTAAGGGCTGACACGGACCACACATCAAAGTGTGAGGGTTTTCGTTGTGCAACAACCCCAACGTGTGCCCTAATTCGTGTGCGATCACATGGCGTGACACCATCGGATCTCCTCGATCAGGCCCTCTAACCTGTCGAATAACCACTAAGTGCCGCCCTGATTCAATCCTGGGTAATTTCCATGCATACGACATGATGTCCTGTCGAGACAGAACAAGCACAACATCCGCATCCAATTGATTAAGTTCACTGGGGACCATCGGTTCAAGGTCTTCTGGCACCGGCAACCGACCGGCACGCAACGCAATTAACCTTGCATACGTTTCCACGGAGCGAGGCACCCCAACAACAACGACCGGAGCACCCAGACGGAGTTCTAATCCAATGTGCGTGAACGTTTCATTCCAGAATGCAATTGCGTCATGAGTCGGTTCGAGGCGGTCATCGTCCATCGCGGGAACAAAGATGACAACCGTGCGCTCGACCGCACGCATGTCTACTGATTCGATCGCACAGATTAGAAAGAGCGCCGCAAACAACCGAACCATTCCTGATAATCCTCCGAAACGAGATTGGCGCGCACTCGATGCAAGCAAACGTGGACTTCTCAGCATCCTTCGGTATCGACCAACTAATAGTCTGCGGTCGCAAGAG
>DTWD01000632.1 GCA_012963185.1 Acidobacteriota bacterium | reverse complement strand
CTCGAGCCGATTCTTTCATCACGTCGCCGAGGTGCCCAGTTACCGTTAGTGAACCAGAGCCCGTCATGCGAGTGGCCTCAACAAAAAGCACGTCGCCTCCAACGGGCGTCCACGCGAGACCAATAGCTACTCCTGGTTGTTTGGTACGCTCAGCAACTTCCTCGTCAAGAAACTTTGGCGCTCCGAGCATTTCAACGACTGCTTCAGAGGTAATCGTTATCGGAGAATCGTCACCCTCGGCATGACGCCGGGCCACCTTCCGACAGAGTGCACCCATCTCCCGTTCCAGATTCCGCACTCCGGCTTCCCGCGTATAGCCACGAACCACAAAACGCAACGCGTCCTCGGTGAACGCGATCTGCTCCGAACTTAAACCATGATTATCAATCTGGCGAGCAATGAGATGCTCATTCGCAATGACAGCTTTCTCGTCCTCTGTATAACCGGGCAACTCCAATACCTCCATCCGATCACGTAACGCAGGTGCAATTGGGTCGAGTACATTGGCCGTTGTTATAAAAAGAACCTCAGAAAGATCAAACGGCACGTCGAGGTAGTGGTCGCGGAAGGTTGTATTCTGTTCTGGATCAAGAACTTCAAGAAGCGCCGACGCCGGATCGCCTCTAAAATCGGTTCCAAGCTTGTCGATCTCATCAAGAATGAATACGGGATTCTTCGATTCGGCTCGTCGCAAACCCTGAATAATCTGTCCAGGTAAAGCACCAATATAGGTCCTCCGGTGGCCCTTTATTTCCGCCTCATCGCGCATACCACCCAGCGACACGCACACAAACTTGCGGTCTAGCGACGCCGCAATCCCTTTGGCAAGTGATGTTTTGCCGACTCCTGGCGGTCCGACAAAACAAAGGATCGGTCCTTTGGTATCAGGCTTAAGCTTTCGGACGGCTAAATATTCAATAATTCTGTCCTTTGCCTTATCAAGGCCAGAATGATCCCCATCCAGCGTCTCCTTCGCACGAGCCAAGTCAATAATCTTTTCCTCAGTACGAAGATTCCACGGCAACATGACCAGCCAATCGAGGTAAGTACGAGACACCGTATATTCGGCAGCTGCCGGTGGCATTTTTGAGAGTCGGTCTAGTTCACGGAACGCTTCTTTCTGTACTGCCTCCGGCATTCCAGAAGTATTAATCTTCTCTCGTAACTCCTCAATCTCTTTAGCCTGGTCATCAGTTTCTCCAAGCTCTTTCTGAATCGCCTTAAGTTGCTCGCGCAGCAAATATTCACGTTGGTTCTTGCCGACTTCAGACTGCACCTCAGACTGGATCTTTGAACCAAGTTCAAGGACCTCGAGTTCTTTAATAAGAATTCGATTCAGGTGATCCATCCGCGACCGGAGGTCGAGTGTCTCAAGTATTTCTTGTTTCGCTGACGTAGCCAATGTCGTCAAACTAGAGGCTATAAAGTCGGTAAGCTTCCCTGGATCAGTGATGTTTCCCGAGAGGGCCTGTAAATCGTCTGACAGTAGTGGAGACAATGAAACTATTTGCTGAAAGTTATTATTTATGTTTCGTTGAAGCGCATCGATCTCAAGGTGATCTGAATCAGAAACTGATTCCTCAGCGCTGCTCACGGCCGCACGAATGAATGGGTCTGTTTCGATAATAGTCTTAAGTGATACACGAGCCAGACCTTGCACAATCAATCGCAGGCTCCCGTCTGGAAGCTTAAACATCTTATGGATATGAGTGATTGTGCCAACCGAATATAGGTCGTCTTGTGTTGGTTCTTCGATAGACGCTTCTCGCTGTGTAAAAACCCCAACCAATTGATCCTCAGCCAAAGCTTTGTCAATAAGTCGAATAGATGCTTCTCGCGCAACGGCAAGAGGCATAAACGAATCCGGAAACAGCACTGTGTCACGAAGGGGAAGAACCGGGATTTCGTCAGGAATCGACAATGGGCGATCATCTCCAGAATCGCTAGTGTGATCAGTCTGATCCACTTCGTCGCTCACCTGACAACCTCCGTCCTAACGATATCGATAACCACTGTTACCCCGTCAAAAAACATCACACTTTGCGCACAGCGAACGTGGCACAAGCTCAGTATCAATTTGGGTGATCCAAGAATAATGATACCGTGCTACGCAGTGGACCATTCGTCTTGTCAGTTGGTGTTTCTGATTCACGTTTCTCTTCACAGTACTTACAACGTACCGCAAACGGCAACGCCCGTAGTCGTTGTGCCAAAATTTCATCACCACACTCATAGCACTCGCCAAACGTACCCTTGTCGAGCAGCAACAGCGCGTCATCTATCTTCTTGAGCGTCTCAGCCTTCATCTGAAGTAACGCAAACTCGATATCTTCCTGGATGTCCGCCTCGGAACTTTCAGCTTCATCACGAACCCCTTGCTGGGGCACTGTCGCATTCTCTTTTCGAACATCGCGCATTTTGTCTTGGACTTCTGCCATGATTTGAAAGCGACGTTCTTCAAGAATTCGTTTCAATTCGTTATATCTTGTTTTCTTCATTACGACTCCTATGAGCGCGACTGCTTCCTTCCATAACAGCTTATTCAGCCGCCACGCCTGTTTTCTCGGATCCAAACACAGGCTACTGCACCACCCTCAGTGAAAAATATTCAGATGATCTAGGACCTACAGTGCAAAGTAGATGCCTGAATCCTCAGAAACGGGTAAAAAGTCTGCCGATACCTGCATCAACCATGAATTTGTGTGCAATCGCCAGCTTTTGTTGGGGTTACTTGACAATAGCGGGGGATCAGATTCCACAGAATACGGAACTTCAAACGGCCCCAATCACGGGCCCCTACGGCGTAACACCCTAACGAAAAGTATTTTACAAGAACTCGGCCTGGCTGGTCGACAAGTTGAAGTTAAAACTATGTAAATCGTTTCCCGCCACCTTTGGTGTCAATTTCTGGATAAGCGGCCTCTAAAAGGGACAAAATGATCTTCAGCCTTAAAAACTAACCTGTCATAATTTAGACTGAGAACTTGGGTAGTTTTATGGTCACCCTATTCACTTGGAATCTATTTTAAGGATGTCAAAGTCGACTTGCCCGCTCTGCAACCGGAGGAGAGCTCGACGCTCCTGCCCGGCTCTGGGAAAGAAAATATGTGCTGTCTGTTGCGGAACAAAAAGGCAGGTCGAAATCACGTGTCCTTCTGATTGTAGCTACCTACAATCATCAACTGTCCACCCGCCCGCCGTTATCCAACGGCGACAGGAGCGGGATTTACGTTTTTTGCTACCAACACTCCAAGGACTTACCGAAAGCCAGCATCAGATTTTATTTATGGTGCAGTCTTTCCTAAGGATTGACCGTAACGATGCTCCTGCTCTGACCGATACTGACGTGCAACAAGCAGCCTCTGCGCTGGCCCAAACCTACGAAACAGCGAGTCGTGGCATTGTCTATGAACACTCCCCGCCAAGTGTCACCGGGCAACGACTCGCGAAGGAAATCGGCGATTTTATTGAAGCAAAACGCTCCGAAGGGGCACGGTTATCAGACATCGACCTAGCCGTCTCGATGCGCCGATTGGAAACGGCCGCACAAAACGCTAAAGCAGCTCTTGGTAATCATGACGACCCAGACAACATCTCAGACACTAGTTACCTCTCATTACTGCGTCGCGTCCTCAAAGACCCTGGTTCTGATAGCTCTACTGAAAAGGCAGACACTCCCCGGACGACAGAATCAAGGCTGATCGTTCCGGGCCGGTAGAACTGGCGGGGAGCGACCCGCTTATTTTCAGTGCTATTATTAACAGCTCAACCTACTTAATAGAAGATAGATATATGGCAAAACGCTGCGACATCTGTGGAAAAGGCCCCGCCTTCGGTCGGAACGTCAGTCACGCGCATAACGTTACTCCGAGACGCTTTCAAGCAAATATTCAGAGAGTCAGGGTCGTTATTGGTGGCACGGTGAAACGTATTCGCGTCTGCACGCGATGCATTCGATCGAACAAGATTACGAAAGCTGCCTAGCACATTTCTTCGTGTCAAAAATCACGATATCAACCGATAAGGCTCCTGCTGCTCTGGGTGCGTACTCCCAAGCGGTTCGCTCTGGCAGCTTGGTATTTGTGTCGGGACAACTTGCGATCGATCCTGAGACGGGAACAATGTCTCCAGAAGACATTGCCAAACAAACAGATCGGGTACTTCGAAACCTTAATGCGATTGTCGGTACAGCCGGAGCGACGCTTGCCGACGTTGTCAAAACAACAGTCTATCTCTCAAACATGAATGACTTTTCCGCAATGAATGGAGTCTACGAGAAGTATTTTTCGGACTCGGCTCCAGCCCGTGCAACCGTAGAAGTGTCACGTCTACCAAAGGACGCCCTCGTCGAAATCGACGCGATCGTTGTTATCCCCTCATAACTCAATCAGATTTCCCGTGGCCTATTTTCGGTACCAGCAACAGCATGACACAAAGGTTTCCGCAACCGGTTCATGGCCTGATAAATGCCTACTGCTGCCTTAAGACACGCTCTACGTTAAGTACTCCAGGCACTGCACGCACCACCTTGATTACCCGCTGTAAATGTTTCAGATCGCTAATGTCCATCGTGACACTGATGTGACCATGTTGATCTTCATGTGCTGTGGCTTCCACTTTTCTAATATTAATTTTCGTATCTGAAATACGAGATGTTACATCAGCCAGCATGCCTCTTCTGTCTTCGACCTGAATTGTCAAACACACAGTGAACAATGTCTCAGCGGTGACGGAGGAATCCCACACAACGTCAATCCGTCTGTCCGGATCGTAGAAAAGATTCGTCACGTTGCGACAGCTAGCCGAGTGCACCGACACACCCTTTCCCCGAGTAACATAACCAACTATTTTCTCACCACGAATGGGATTACAACAGCCAGCACGAAACACCATGAGGTCATCGAATCCACGAACCTTGATCTTGTGCTGGTTAGGCCGAAGCACCCGGCGAACAATTGAGGCAATAGCGGCTCCCTTCTTGGGTTCTCTCAGTTGATTTACTGGTACAAGTTTCTCTAGAAGAGTACGGGTAGACACCTTGCCATACCCCACCAAAGCGAGTAAATCGTCTGTTTTCTGCGTACCAAAATCGACACAGACAGATTCCAGTACGTCAGCATCGAGGATTGTCTTGACCTTGAGATCAAAGTGCCGAATCTGTTTTTCCATCATCTTTCGTCCAAGTTCTACAGCTCGAGTCTTTTCCTCAACGTGAATGAAATGCTTGATTTTGTTTCTGGCTCGCGTTGTCGCAACAAAATTCAGCCAGTCACGTGCGGGACTATGATCAGCCGCTGTCACCACGTCTACGATGTCGCCGCTCTCCAACTGACTACGAAGCGGCACCATTCGTCCATTAACACGAGCACCAACACACATGTGACCGATATCTGTATGAACGGAGTATGCAAAGTCAACGGCTGTTGCACCGCGTGGAAGCGCCTTCACTTCTCCCTTCGGCGTAAATATGTAAACCTCTTCTGGGTAAAGGTCGAGCTTTAAGCTACTGATAAACTCACTCGGGTCTGGAACGTCGTGCTGCCATTCCAACAACTGGCGCAACCAAAGAAAATACTGCTCGTCATCTGCGGCACCAACGCGTCCTTCTTTATATTTCCAGTGAGACGCGATGCCTTCTTCAGCAATACGATGCATCTGCTGTGTACGTATTTGCACTTCAAAGGGAAACCCTTGATCACTGACCACTGACGTATGTAACGACCGGTAACCGTTCGGACGAGACATTGCGACAAAATCCTTAAACCGACCAGGCACCGGTGCCCATGTCTGGTGAATAATCCCGAGCGCTGCGTAACAATCCTTAATTGACTCCGTAACAACACGAACAGTGATCAGGTCGTACACCTGGTCAAGCGAAATCTTCTGCCGGCGCATCTTCTTCCAAATACTAAAAAGCCGTTTGGTTCGCCCTTCGAGCGCGATGATCGGAATGCCTCCATTCCGCAATTTTCGCTCTAGCGTCTGATTCAGTACGACAACAGCCTCTTGCGTAGCACGACGTCGTTCATCCACTTGAGCTCTCAGAGATTCGTAGCCAAGCGGATCAACGTAACGAAACGCAAGCGCCTCAAGTTCGTTCTTGATTTTGCTCATTCCGAGTCGATGAGCAATCGGAGCAAAAATATCGAGGGTTTCCTGAGCGATTGTGACGCGTTGATCTTCTTGTAAATGATCAAGCGTGCGCATGTTGTGAAGACGGTCGGCGAGTTTAACTAATATCACTCGCACATCGTCAACCATCGCCAAAAGCATCTTGCGAAAGTTTTCAGCTTGTTGCTCTTCAACTGAGGAAAACGGAATCGTACTAATCTTTGTCAAACCTTCCACAACATGAGCAACGTCAGCTCCGAACAGCTGCGTGACATTCTCAATCGTCGTAAGCGTATCTTCGACAACATCGTGCAGTAGGCTCGCTGCTATTGCGATGTCATCAAGGTGCATGTCGGCAACTAAGCCAGCCACCTCGAGCGGATGCGTAATGTATTGCTCGCCTGAACGCCGAGTCTGTCCTGCATGAGCAAGAGACGAAAACTCATACGCCCGCCGGATCAGATCTGTATCAGCCTCAGGACTATAGCCCTTGACCGTCACAAGGAGGTCGTCAAATCCGGTCATTGCAACCGTTTGTATCGACGTAGATACGAGATTTACACAGAATAGTTATGAGCATTTTACTTTTCATCTAAATGTATCAAGAAACCCTCGCACACCGGTCAAAACGGAGCAGACTGGCGTATTAATTAGCTTCGGCCTCAAAACAATCGCTACCGTTCTGCATTCAGACAGGGGCAAACCTGTAAACCATTGATAAAAAGCATGATAGCTGATGATATCTATGCTTGACTTGCTAATTTTTACTTCACTATACTGGTGCCTCGTTATTCGGGACCTGTTCTCGCGGTTGCTTTAGAAATTGAGGCTCAAGTAGTTCACGCGTCGTCCAAGAGCACATCGCTTGTTGTTGTGCACTTGGAAGATTTGGTGGCGTTGAAAAAAGTTAGGGGACATTATGCAGAAGGTACGCACACTAGCCAGATATGCGCTCATTGTGGCCATTACGATGCCGCTCGTATCATGCGCATTTTTCGACCAACTCAGTGCCATGCGCACGTTTAAAGATGCGAACTTCCTCTATGGACGTGGGGATTACGAAGCCGCGATCGAGGAATATCAAATAGTTCTGGACGCCGTTCGTGCGGACCCAGAAGGTGAATTAGGCCAAGGGATGTCCATCGCCTACTTTTACGTGGCCAATAGTTACGACAGTCTCTTTAAGCCGGCATTCCGAGGTGAGCGCGAGAATGATTCATTCTTAGAGAGCGCCGAGGAATACTACCAGCTGGCTGCTGATAACATCCCGAACGCTGAATTCCAAAAGCTCTCAATGCAGTATCTCGTCTCGGTTTACGGACCCGATAAACTTAACGATCCATCGCGACGGTCACAAATGCTCCAACAAATGCTCACACTGGAGCCAGATAATCCTGACAATTATTTTGTATTGGCCCAACTCTACGAAGAATCAGGACTCGCGACAGACGCGGAAATGATTTTCCAGGCTGCGGTCCAGCTAAACGAGGCTGATCCGAATGGCTATCTGCAGCTTGCTGGTTTTTACGATCGTATTGGTGATTTTGACTCTGCGATTGGACAACTTCAAGCACGGGCACGCGTCGAACCGGACAATCCTGCAGCCTATTACACCATCTCAACGTTCTACTGGGAAGAGGCGTTTCGTAACTTCCGCATCACGCAGGAGCAAAAGGCCGAATACGTTGTGGCTGGCCTTGACGCTGCAGACGTAGCCATTGGCCTGAACGACCGTTATGTTGATGCACTGGTCTACAAAAACATCCTGCTTAGAATGCAAGCTGGGATGCTTGTTTGTGAGGATACTGATGATACCGAATGCATCAGTGAGCAGGAAGGACTCATCGCACAAGCGGAAGAACTGCAGAACACCGCTCGGGACATTGAGGCCGAAGCTCGTGGTGCCGCACTTGCCGCCGCCACCGCAGCTGAAGGCAACTAACACTAACGTCTCTTTACTGGATTTGTTGGAAAAAGGCCGGACGCCTACAGTCCGGCCTTTTCTTTTTCGCCCAAGAAGTTGTGCCTACTGGAGCCTCTCTCACTCCCGTTACAACTCGGAACCGACTCTTAGGATCGCTCAAAGAAATGGAAACCCTTCGTAGCTCAGGAGAATACATGGCGTAAGGCTAGGGTTTCGTCGCATTTCAGAGTGGCCGGAACTCAGACACCCGAAGCTTGATGTGATTGCGTAACCCCGCGACTGGATACTCGCGGTCTAGGCATGATCATCCAAGCGATCACATAGGCAACCACACCACCGGCAATCAATCCCGGCACAAGGAAAAGCACCACCCACAGTAAGCGAACAACCGTCGGAGGGGACATCGTGTTTGTTCTGCTCCGGCAGGCGAGCGTTGGTCGAAGCCGCATTTCAGACAGAAATTCGACTCGGCGGGCAAATCACACTGGCACCGCGTGCAGAGCATGAGGCCTCCCAGATCGATTGGACAGGGTTGTTACATTGTAACCGCTCTCGGATTGTCAGCCTTACTTGAAATCCCGGATCCGAGGTGTACGCGTGACCAAGAATTCTTCTCCACTTTCGACCTGCAACCTGTTGTTGGCGCAACAGCAGCGGGCGAGAGTGACCCGTACTGGGTTTAGACTAACGATCAAGGATTCCAACAAACTCAAGGAACAAGTGAAGGTCGTCCCCTAGGCCCACCAAGGGGCTACACGAGTCAGAGCTTGCCAAATTTGGCGAACTGTTCAATGAGGCTGATGTGATCAGAGATGTTAAGACCTTTCTTATATAACCAACTATCAGAGTAGCGAACGTTTGAGCCATTGAACAACAAGCCGTGGCACCACTTCGCCAAGCACCAGTCCGAAGTGGGTGAGGTCGGGAATCGATTCAACCTGGGCTTGTGGGCTAAACGCTTTAAATACATTTCGAAATTCTTCAGCGTAGAACGTCTCGTCATCCATTCCGACCAGCACAAGAATCGGTTTCTCTAGCGCCTGTAGGTCCGCTGCGTGATTACGCGGGTTAAACCCCGTCATTAAGCGATAACTGTACGCGAGAGTCTCATCTCCAGTTCGATACCTAGGTGGCAGATTGAACTCTAAGGTTCTTATGCTATTAAGACTCAGAATCCCCAGAGCATTCAGGAAATTCAATGCGACAATGCGACTGCGTTTCGGGGTTGCCCAACCACTCAGTTGTGGTCGGATCGTAGGCGCGGTATATCCAAGATACGGGGCAAGAAGCAGGTGCCCATCGGCGGTGCCTTTGTACGAACCTCCGGCGAAACGAATCGCTAATCCCCCGCCAGATGAATGTCCACCAAGAATGACCGCTGCATTTGGATTCATTGAACGAATCAATCCGATGAAATCCGAAAGGTCATCTTCCAACTGGTCGATGTAGTCAATGTCCCCCCGTCGTTGTGGTCGAGATCCGTGCCCACGAATATCCGGCGTCCAAACCCGAGCGATACCAGAAATGGCTATTTCCGTGGCTAAGCGACTGAGGTAGGCACTGTGGTAGCCCGACCCGTGCAGCAAGATCAATTCGATAGACGCCTGTTCGCCATACGAACGGTAAACGAGTGTCGCGCCATCTCTCGCGTGGAATCGTTGTTCCGAGGACGGTCGCTGTGACTGTGCGACGAGTGCATCCCAGTCGTATGTATCTCGAGAGTTCGTCTCGCTGATCATCGATGCCTTCCAACCATATGCCACCCACCCCATACGCGACACCGCAAAGCGCGACTAGAACGCTGAAGAGAGAGGCGCACGAAAACCACGCGACGCGGTGTAATCAGTGAACAGTTCAACGGGAACACCTCTGTTCAGACTAGCGGTAATCGTGGTGATACGCTGACTGTGAGCTTAAGTTAGGCCCGTACGACAACAAAGAAAAAGGCTGGAATCCAGTATGGACTCCAGCCTCAAATTTGGTTCTTGTTGAGCTTTCTTTCGGAGAAATTGTCTAGCTAGTCACCGACTGGCGCCGCACCAGCCGCACGGCGCATCCCTTCGGTGACGATGCCGACTTTTTCAACACCCGCACCTCTTGCCGCATCAATCACGTCAATGATTTCGCCATAGGTTATCGTCCCTGCACCAGCAATAAACATGGTCTTCTCGCGTCGAGTCGCAAAGATCTGACGCAACTCACCTTCTAACGTCGCCATGTTCATCGGCTGCTGATTCACAGTGATCCGCCTATCAGCTGAGAACTCAAGAACAATCTGACTACTGTCAGTCGCTGCCTGCTCAGACCCCTGAGTCTCCAGCGGCAAGTTGATATCAAGGCCGCGCTGGCCCAGCGGCAAAGCAGCAAGGAAAATAACAATCAACACCAACAACACGTCAATAAATGGCGTGATGTTAATGTCAGTATTTGAGTGAACCTCTTGATCTGAGAACTCATCCTCTTGCCTTCTTTTTGCCATGACCTACTCGCCGCCTCCGCCACCAAAGCCACCACCAATATCACGCTCGGTAATGAGTGCGACATTCTCAATACCACCACGCTGTAACTGGTCCATCAAAGACATGACCGCCCCATACTGCGCATTCACATCGCCCTTGATCATGACGATCTCCTCGAGCCTAAGGTCCAACGCCACTCGAATGGTCTCAAGTAACGAATTCTCGAGCGTTTCGACGTTGTCAACGAAGTAGCGCCCGTCAGCCGTAACCGCAATGATGAGATTACTGTCATTGTCTGGTTTGTCAGACGTATTCGCCGCCTCAGGCAACGACAATGTGACGCCAGCGTTCAACAGTGGCGCAATCAGCATGACGATAATCAGCAGAACCAACATCACATCCGCCAGTGGCGTGATGTTGATTTCGGAATTCAATCCACCAGTTTTTTTACCAACATCCATTCCCATGGTGCACTCTCCTAACCACCCAACCGGGCGGCTAAGAAGCCACCCTGGTGGGTAGTAACAACCGAACTACGACTTCTTGATGAAGTAGTCCACCAACTCTGACGACGAATTGTCCATCTCTACGTTGTAATACTCGAGACGGCCTGTCAGGTGGTTAAAGAACCACACAGCCGGAATCGCCACAAACAAACCAATGGCGGTACCAACGAGGGCCTCAGAAATACCACCAGAAACGGCACCAAGACCACCAGAACCGGTAGCCGCAATCCCCTGGAACGCATTAATAACACCCAAGGTCGTCGCAAGCAGACCAACAAACACCGCGGTGGACCCGATAGTCGCCAGGATGCCCATCCCTTTTTTCAGATCCGTTGCCGTCAAAGCTGTCGCCCGCTGGATGGAACGACGCACACTGTCCACCACGTCGTCTTTTGACATTGCAACGCCAGAATCCTGCTGGAACTGATACTCCTGTATACCAGCAGCAACCACTTTACCAAGATGACTGTAGCGGTAGTTTTTGGTCCCGGCCATCTGAATCGCTTCCTTTAACTTCCCGTCTTTCAGATGTTTTGCAACCGCTGGCGCGAAAGCCTTTGATTGCGTGGTCGCTTGTGTGAACGTAAACAAACGTTCAAAGTACACACCAACCGACGCCATCGACATCAATGCCAAGAGTCCCATTAGAAGCTTGACGGTCACACCCATCTGTTCCCATAACTCTAGAAAATCCATTGCTCCTCCTAAAACGACAAGAACCCTAGCGGTCTCTGTCTAAATCCTTAAACTCAAAAAACTACTGCAGCGTGAAGTTCACCGTCACCGTCATAATAATTGGTACTGGAACACCATTGAGCAGCGTCGGCGTGTACTGCCACTGCTCAACAGCCGCGATCGCGGCGTCGTCAAGTAGCGGAACCGAGCGTAGTACTTTCACCTCGGTAACAGATCCGGACGGACCGATGATGGCTTCCAGAATCACGACGCCTTGCACTCGAGCAGCCTGTGCGACAGGCGGATAGTTCGGAGATACATCCCGGACCTTGGTCGGCGGAGCAATATTGCCACCAACTCTGATCGGCTCCGGCGGAGGCGGAGGCGGAGGCGGCGCAGACGGCAAACCGCCAACGATGCCACTCACTACTCCACCCGCAAGGCCACCTTCAACTCCTCGAGATGCCTCAGCCAAATCAAAGCCCGTCTCCTCCACAATTTCCTCTGGAGCAGCGATCGGCGCCGCATTGGGATTCACATCAATCACTGGTGGCGGGGGTGCTTCGGCTGCCGCTGGTGGTGGCGGCGGCGGTGGCGGTGGCGGTGGCGGTGGCGGCGCCGCCACAAATG
>DTWD01000631.1 GCA_012963185.1 Acidobacteriota bacterium | reverse complement strand
CGATTCAGGATGTCTTTGAGGCTGTTGGCACCCATGCGGCAGGAAATATGACCGACGAGCAGTTGTGTGCGTTGGAGGACGTTGCCTGTCCCGGACCAGGGGCCTGTGGTGGGCAGTTCACGGCGAACACGATGTCGACCGTATGCGAATTACTGGGTGTGTCGCCAATGGCCGCAAATGGGGTACCGGCGATGGTTGCCGAAAAGGATGATGTCGCGAAGCAGGCGGGTTCACTTGTTCTTGATTTAGTTCAGAAAGATGTTCGGCCTCGTCAAATTGTGACGGCAGACGCGCTTGAGAACGCCATCGCGGCCGTTGCGACGACTGGCGGTTCGACCAACGCGGTGCTGCATTTATTGGCTATTGCGCATGAGGCGGGCGTCGATCTGAAACTCGAAGACTTTGACCGTATCAGTGAGCAGACGCCTCTTTTGGCTGACTTGAAGCCAGGCGGCCGTTTTGTTGCCACGGACCTGTATCGAGCGGGCGGACTGGAGCTCGTGGTGAGTCGATTAAAAGAAGCGGGTTTATTGCACACTGACGCGATTACCGTGACCGGACAAACAATTGGTGATGTTGCGGACAGTGCACAAGAAACTGCTGGTCAAAAGGTGGTGCGCTCCGTTTCCGATCCGATAACACCAACAGGAGGCTTGGTCATATTGAAGGGGAATCTTGCGCCTGATGGTTGCGTCGTCAAGGTAGCCGGTCATGAACTTACACAGCGCCGAGGGCCAGCTCGCGTTTTTGACAGCGAAGAGGCGTGCTTTGAGGCCATTGAGCAAGGCAGTATTAAGGCTGGTGATGTTGTGGTGATTCGGTACGAAGGTCCACAGGGTGGTCCTGGTATGCGCGAGATGCTGGCTGTGACGGCAGCTATTGTGGGGGCAGGTCTTGGAGAGAGCGTGGCACTGTTGACGGACGGACGATTCTCTGGGGCCACCCGCGGCATGATGGCCGGTCACGTGGCACCGGAGGCGGCGAAAGGTGGCCCGATCGCCATCGTGCAAGAAGGCGACACGATTCTGTTTGATGAGCAGAATCGAAAATTACAGCTTGAGGTAAGCGAGGAAGAGATTCAGGCCAGACTTGCAGCATGGCAACCGCCAGAGCCAAAGTTCAAACGGGGTGTGATGGCTAAGTACGCGCGGCTTGTTTCGTCAGCGGCACAAGGAGCAGTGACCGACTAGAGGATAGGCATGTCTAACGTTAGAACGGGTGCACAGATTATTTGGGAAACCTTGGTGCGTGAGGGTGTCAAGACCGTGTTCGGTTATCCGGGCGGTGCAATTCTTCCTGCGTACGACGCCATGCTGGACTATCCAGTCCGTCACGTGCTTGTTCGACATGAGCAAGGTGCCACTCATATGGCAGACGGCTATGCGCGGGCGAGTGGTGAGATTGGTGTGGCCGTTGCGACGTCAGGGCCTGGCGCCACGAATATGGTGACTGGGATTGCGACAGCGATGCTCGACTCTTCGCCGATTCTGTGTATTACCGGGCAGGTAGGTAGTCGGCTCATCGGTTCTGATGCGTTTCAGGAAACTGACGTGACTGGCGTGACATTGCCGATTACAAAGCATAACTATCTTGTTTCTAACGTTGATGAAATTGCTTCGACGATTCACGAAGCAATGTATGTTGCCCGCTCGGGTCGTCCAGGCCCCGTGCTTGTTGATATCACCAAGGATGCTCAGCAATCATCGACAGAACTTGAGTGGAACCCGAGCGATGTGAAGTTGCCGGGGTATGCCCCTGATCTTCGTGCCTCACAGGCCGAGTACCAGCGGGCTGCGGATTTGATTAACAGAGCCAAACGCCCCGTTATCTTTGCCGGGCATGGCGTGATGTTGTCCGGAGCGATGCGGCAGGTGCTCGACCTTGCCGAACGAACCAATATCCCGATTGCTATGACATTGCTCGGCATTGGTGGTGTGCCGGCCGAGCATCCTCTAAATATGGGCATGATGGGGATGCACGGTGAGGCGTGGGTGAACGAAGCGATTCAAGAAGCGGACCTCCTTTTAGCTTTTGGTATGCGGTTTGATGATCGCGTGACGGGGAATTTGAAGACATATGCTCCCAACGCGCGAAAAATCCATGTCGATATAGACCCGGCTGAATTTAATAAGAACGTCAAGGTCGACGTGGCCTTGGCTGGTGATTTGTCAATGGTGCTTGCGGATTTAAGTCCTTTCGTTGAATCTGGCGATCGTGCAGCTTGGCTCAACACGATTAACGATATGAAGGGTGATGTCGCGGTGCGTGACATTCAAAACTTACCCGACAACGGCCATCTTTACGCGGCTCATGTCATCAATGATATTTGGCGGATGACGAACGGTAAGGCAATTGTGGTTACGGATGTTGGTCAGCACCAGATGTGGGAAGCACAGTACTACCGTCACAACGAACCGAGGACACTCATTACGTCCGGAGGGCTCGGGACCATGGGGTTTGCACTGCCCGCAGCGGTCGGTGCGAAATTGGCGAATCCTGATGCTGAGGTGTGGGTCGTTGCTGGAGATGGCGGGTTTCAGATGACCATGGCGGAGTTGGCGACGATTGCGCAGGAAAATATCAAGATCAACATTGCTGTGATTAATAACGGTTATCTTGGAATGGTGCGTCAGTGGCAGGAGTTTTTCTATGAGCGCCGTTATGCGGCAACCCCACTCTTAAGTCCAGATTTTGCAAAACTTGCTGAATGCTTTGGGCTCAGTGGTGCGACCATTAACACGAGGGCTGAGGTTGAGCCGGCGATTAATAAAGCCCGGTCGGATGAGCGTACCGTGGTCATGAATTTTCATGTCGAACAGGAAGATACGGTCTATCCTATGGTTCCGGCAGGCGCCGATCTTAATAAAATGATTCGACGTCCAAGTCTCGCTCCGATCGTTGAAACAGCGGAAGACGAGTGATTAGATGGCCAGTAAGCGGAAGCGGCATACGTTCGTGGTTTACGTTGAGGATAAGCCTGGCGTACTGAACCGCGTAGCCTCCTTATTTCGGCGTCGGGCATTCAATATTGACTCCCTCACGGTCGGTCACTCAGAAACGACATCGGAATCACGCATGACCATCGTGGTCGAAAGTGATGCGGGTGACGCTCGACGTATTGAGGCTAATCTTTATAAATTAGTGAACGTTGTTCGTGTACACGATATTACGCATGCTCCCTCGATTTTTAGAGAACTAGCGATGGTGAAAGTCGCGACGACGATAGAGACGCGGACACAGATCATGCAGTTGGTTGACGTATTTCGCGCGAGGGTGGTCGATGTTGCGCCCGACTCACTCGTAATTGAGACGACTGGCACGGAAGAGAAGATCGAAGGGTTGCTCGAAGTGTTGCGGCCCTACGGTATTCTCGAACTTGTTCGGACCGGTCGGGTTGGGATGCTGCGTGGAAAGCAGGGGATCGCTGTAGAACCATCCGATCGTGTGGAGGACGAAGACCCCGCCCTTGATGATACCGACACTGAAGCCCCTAACGTGTCGTCTTCTGTGTAGCTCGGGTTTCGGAACAGCGACTGGGGAATAAAGGATTAGGGTGCGTGGTCCGGCTCGGGCCTGTAGACAGCGTGAGTTTCTTTTTATTGTGAGGACTTGATTCAGATGGCAACAATTTATTACGACGATTCGGCAGACCTTGGTCTCATCCAAGGCAAAAAGGTGACAGTGTTTGGGTATGGTTCTCAGGGACACGCTCATGCCCTCAATCTAAAAGACAGTGGTGTGGAAGTGCAGGTTGCTCTTCATCCGGGCAGTCGTTCTCGCGAGAAGGCAGAGGCTGAGGGAGTGGCAGTTACTGATGGAGCGGCGGCAGCCGCATGGGCAGACGTCATTATGGTTTTGACGCCCGACACGACTCAAGCGGGTATCTACAAGGAACAGATTGCACCTCATCTTACTGCCGGCAAGATGCTGATGTTCGCTCATGGTTTCAATATTCGATTTAAGACGATTGAGCCTCCGGCGGATGTGGACGTGACTTTAATTGCGCCGAAGGCTCCTGGGCATCGTGTGCGTGAGGTGTTTCAGGAAGGCGGGGGAACACCAGCACTTATCGCGGTTGAACAAGATGCGACCGGTGCGGCGCAGGCACTTGCCTTGTCGTATGCGAAGGCCCTCGGCTTAACGCGTGCCGGAGTTATCGAGACGACCTTTGCTGAAGAAACGGAAACTGATCTGTTCGGTGAACAGTCAGTGCTGTGCGGTGGGGTGAGCGAACTGGTAAAGGCAGGGTTCGACACACTAGTTGACGCTGGCTACCAACCAGAGATTGCGTACTTTGAATGTATGCACGAACTGAAGTTGATCGTGGATCTCTTTTATCGCGGGGGGCTTAACTACATGCGCTACTCGGTTAGCGACACCGCAGAGCATGGAGACTATACCGGTGGCCCACGAGTGGTAACCGATGAGACTCGCGAGGCAATGAAACAGATCCTTGCTGAAATCCAGGACGGTACTTATGCGAATAAGTGGATTAGTGAGGATAAAGAAGGCCGCTCCTGGTTTATGGCTCAACGGAAGAAAGAACAGGAGCACCGGATTGAAGAAGTGGGCGCCAAACTTCGTGGGATGATGCCGTTTCTTGATGCTGTGACCCTCAAAGGGTCTGTTAAATAGCTCATTCTATTAGCGAATGCGACAGAGGAATTGGCCAACAGACTCCCGGAAGTCTTCTGCCCATTCGTGACCAGCGTTGAAGCAACAAGTCTCGGGTTTGACATTAATTGAGTGGAAAAACTCGAGGTCAGTGTACATTTTGTCTTGGGTGTACCACTCGTCAGTGTTACCGCGACCAATAAGAATAGAAGGCCATTTGATTCCGGTATCGTCTTTCAATTCTGGAGGAATATCGCCAGCAAGTGCGACGAGACCGTGGCAAGCGTGATTGCCTCGTGCCGCCGCCCGATAGGCCATGGCGACGCCTTGAGAGAAGCCGCAATAGACGAGAGTGTCAGTTGTGTTGTGAGCGTCTTTGACACTGCGTACAACATCGTTGACATAGGCCAAATTGTCAGTAATCGCGCTAGCTCTGTCTTGTCGAGTCATCCAACTGGAGACGACATGGTTGCCGGATTTACTATAGAAACGATGGAGGCCTTGAATCGATAACAGTAACCAGTTCTCTGCTCCTGGAATCAGGCTCATTTCACTGAGGAGTCTATCGGCATGTTCCCCGTAGCCGTGAAACCCTACGAGTACCGGCGCGGCGACTGATGTGGCAGGACGACAAACAAGGTATCGGCCATGTGTCGTTGCTTTGACTGTATGAATTGAAACAGAAAGAGCACCGTTATTATTAGTAATAGTCAAATACCCTGTATTCTACTTATTGAATTTTAAATAAGAGGAGTCATTAATGCCTCGGGTTGCATTTGATGTGTTACCGGAAGACGCGCGTGTCTGGATATTTTCAGCGGAACGTGAGTTGACTGTTGTTGAGCAGGAACGAGTACTGGCAGATGTTGATCGTTTTATTGACCAATGGGGTGCACACAACGTTCCTTTAGTGGCAGGTCGGGAGTTGCAGTATGGACAGTTTCTCTTCGTGGCTGTTGACCAGCGAACCGCCGGGCCGTCGGGTTGTTCAATTGATGCGCTCGTCAGGCAGATGAAAGAACTGGAGAATGACCTCGGTGTGGAATTAGTGAACCATTCCCCGGTGTTGTTTCGACGTGGTACAAATGTTGAACGTGTTTCGCGGGAAGACTTTGCCGAATTGGTTGCGGCCGGTCACGTTGGTCTTGCAACCACCGTGTTTAACAACACATTGCAGGTTATGAGTGACGTACGATCCGGTCGTTGGGAGGTGCCAGTTTCAGAATCCTGGCACGGCCAAGCTTTCTTTTAGATTAGAAAAAAAATGGTCGGGGCGAGAGGATTCGAACCT
>DTWD01000630.1 GCA_012963185.1 Acidobacteriota bacterium | reverse complement strand
TACTCGTTCCATAACTTCCTCAAAAAAAGACTAGCAGACTACGATTGCCAGACTGTGCACGAGCTTAATTCAGCCATCGCAACACGGAAACGACTGGACGGCTGTACGAGGCACAAACTTTGATGACATTCGTCAGCGGATAGGAAATCTGAACGCTCCCACCGAGACTTAACCCTACTCTGATTGCGCTGGCAGTCCCTCAACTGAACAACTAACACCTGTCCCACCAAGTCCACAGTAACCAGCCGGATTCTTAGCCAAATATTGCTGGTGATATTCCTCAGCATAGTAAAAGGGCGGAGCCAAGCGGATTTCCGTGGTAATCGCACCATAGCCAGCCGTCGTTAGTCGTTCTTGATAAACACTGCGAGAATGTTCGGCAATCCGTAATTGGTCAGCATTCTCCACAAAAAGTGCCGAACGGTATTGTGTCCCGACATCATTCCCTTGGCGCATTCCCTGCGTGGGGTCATGACTCTCCCAAAATAGACGCAACAGAACCTCAAAGGGCACAGATGTCGGCTCGTAGACTGCCATTACAACCTCGGTGTGGCCTGTGCGACCTGAACACACTTCCTGGTAGGTCGCGTTCTTGGTTACCCCTCCGGCATATCCAACTGCGGTCGTATAGATGCCCTCCTGTTGCCAAAACTTCCGCTCGGCTCCCCAGAAACATCCCATTCCAAAAACAGCCTGTGCCATTTGATTGGAAAACGGCGGCGCTATCGGTTGGCCATGCACGTAGTGAGTATTGGGTGGCGATATACGCTCATCGCGACCAGGCAATGCATCCGCTTTAGATGGTATTCTGAGCGTGGCTGGGTCAGCAAAAAGCATCGTACCTTCCTCCAATAATAGAAAACCCGTGCGCTAGTTAAAGCATAGTGCGGGTTCCTCGATCCGGCCAGTGCACCATTGCGTTACACTGCACCACGCGCACGCCTATGACATTCTCCTCAGACGTGCTTGACCCGGCCGATCCCTACGACCACCAGCTCCTGGAGCACGTGCGTCCACCCGATTGGGTAAACCCGCAACCAGAAGGTCCTTACAACCTCGTCGTAATCGGAGCAGGAACTGCCGGCTTAGTCACAGCAGCAATCGCTGCTGGCCTTGGAGCACGGGTTGCCCTCATCGAACGTAATTTGATGGGTGGTGATTGTCTCAATGTCGGATGCGTACCCTCAAAAGCACTTATCCGTGCCTCACGCGCACGGGTTGACGCAGAAGAAGCATCTCGGTTTGGTGTAGCGCTTTCAACCGATATAACACAGGATTTTTCAGCTGTGATGAAACGAATGCGCCGCATCAGATCCGAACTCAGTCATGTTGATTCCGCCCAGCGCTTTAAGAAGCTCGGCGTCGACGTCTACATAGGGGAAGGACAGTTTGTTGGACCTGATTCAGTGGCGGTCGGTAAAACGGTACTGAAATTTTCACGGGCTGCAATTTGCACCGGTGCACGCGCTGCCGTTCCGACTATTAACGGACTCGAACAAGCTGGCTTTCTCACAAACGAGAGTGTGTTTTCACTCACCGCACTCCCGAAACGTCTCGCTGTTGTTGGGGGTGGTCCCATTGGCTGTGAACTCGCGCAGGCCTTCGCACGCTTCGGCAGTGCAGTCACCCTAATTGAACGCGAGTCACAGCTCTTGCCACGCGAAGACAAAGATGCCGCAACAGTGCTTCAACAACAAATGACCGATGATGGAGTCAAGTTTGTGTTCAATGCCAAGATTGAGACAGTTGTCGGTAATGAAAGCACAAAACACATTCACTACAAAACGGACGACAACATTGGCGAACTCGTTGTAGACGATATCCTGCTTGCTGTCGGCCGCACGCCCAACGTAGAAGGACTTCATTTGGAAACGGCGGCTGTCGCCTTTCAACGTTCAGGTGTTACCGTCGACAAGTACCTGCGCACCACGAACAAGCGGATCTACGCGGCCGGTGATATTTGTTTCCCGTTGAAATTCACGCATGCCGCCGACGCCATGGCCCAGATGGTTGTACAGAACGCCCTCTTTCCACACCCGTTTGGTCTCGGTAGAGCCTCAACCGACAGCTTACTTATCCCGTGGTGTACGTATACGGATCCCGAAGTAGCGCATGTCGGCATAACTAACACCGATGCCACCAAACAAGACGTAGATGTCGAAACATTTACACAACCACTGAACGCTATCGACCGCGCCGTGATTGACGGCAACGATAACGGTTTCGTTAGGGTACTCGTTAAACGAAACACCGATGAGATCGTGGGTGCCACAATCGTCGCGGCCGATGCCGGCAACCTGATCAGTGAAATAACCGTGGCAATGAAAGCAAATGTAGGACTTAGTACTATCGGCGCAACAATTCATCCGTATCCGACACAGGCAGATGCGCTTCGTAAAACTGCCCATCAAATGCGTAAAGTTCGCTTCACCGAGCGTCAGAAAACCTTATTACGGAAATTCTTCGCTTGGTGTCGGTAACCTCAGCTCTGTTGCAAGTTCAGAACAGGAAGCAATTGGAATCTCGACGCCTCTAAGAGTTACAACTCGTGAAGCCTCGAGGTCAATTACAACATCCACCCATTCGCTCGACGTACCGACTCGCACGCGGGCTCCATCAATAACTCCAACCGAGACCACAACATCATCGTTGTTGAGTACCATCATGACCAGGTCCCACCGCTCGTTACGTCGTCGCCACGGATATTCCGTAATGCGATCCTGAACCGTACGTATAAGTCGCGGAAGAGACTTAGCGCTAACGAGCAATTCAACCGTGCTGACAAGAGGCGATGCACCTTCAAGTAGGATGGCGATATCTCCAACGACTTGAAAGGGAATCTTTTCTTTCCGGAGGACACCGCATATCCAACAAAGCGTGCCAATTACAGCTTCTGGCATGAAGACATCCCGTCGGCAAGAGACGTGTCAGGAACTCTACGATGACGCCATTGATCGAAGCATCGTAATGATCTCCTCATGATCAGGAAATCGCTCTTCCGCATGCTTCGAAAAGATCATCGTTCCATTGGCAATGACGTCAAAGATACCGTTCGTTCCTTCTATTAATTCCGCTTCGAGGTCGAGTTCGTTCTTAATCGCAGCCGCCAGACTGGAGGCCTTCGGTAAGTACTTTCAACGAACGCAGTATGTAATGGACAATGTCATAAAAACTCCTACATGATAAATCCTATCCCAACGACGATTCAACAACCCTTTAAAAACGGCCTAATATCCCGCAACCTGCCCATCTTTCCTGGGGTCGGTACCACCGTGGAGCATGCCAGTCTCCGGATTGATCATGATGGCTTGGTAACCACCCATGCCGCCGCCGCCCTGCCGTTCGACGTGGTGTCCAAGGCGACGTAACTCCTCCACCACATCGTCCGACACGCCAGGTTCAACGGCGAGTGTGCCTCCAGGATAACGACTTGGACTATGCCGAACCCGTGCCGCATCACCCGCTTCCTGTAAATTCATGCCAAAGTCAATGATGTTCGACAACACCTGCCAGTGACCTTGTGGTTGCATCGGTCCTCCCATTACTCCAAATGGCATAAATATCCTCGTCTGAGTTCTGACAGTAATCGTTAATAACAATACCGCCACGTTCACCCAGATCCAGTCCGAACTGACGCGCCAGTCTGGCAGGCCAACATCCAGTACGTGATCGATGTCACCACCGAGCGCGATGGTGAATATGAGTTCACCATGCCACAGCCTATTCCTTCGTATCTTATTGCGTTGGCTATAGGTGATTTAGAATTTAAAGCCATGGGTGAGCGTACCGGTGTGTATGCTGAGCCTGCGCTACTTGAAAGTGC
>DTWD01000629.1 GCA_012963185.1 Acidobacteriota bacterium | reverse complement strand
TCCTGCTCCCAAAGCAGGCGCGCTACCGGGCTGCGCCACGCCCCGCGACCATAGACACTATAGCTCAGCGAGTAAAAGGGCCCCGCGGTTTACCGACGGTGCTCAAAGTGGTGCTCGACCTCGACTGCTTTCATTCCACTTACTGTTGTTACATTTTCGCCCGTTAGATGTTCCCCCAGTGGGCCGTACCGGGACTCTATAGGTGGTGGTTGAGGGGGGAATGGAAATTGAATGAGTACCCGTACGTTTCCGTTCGGCCAGTTAAGTGTGTTGACGGTAGACCAAAACTGCCCGTCTTTAACCGTTGCTCGACCGGATTCAAGGAGATTGGTTGCTGGCCACTCATCCGGAGGGCTCGACTCGGCAACTTCATGGGTGACGCTGTAGTTCAGGAATGCACCGTCTGGAAGATCTGTGGTGCCCTGAATCCATAATTGACGCCATTCCGTACGATGTTCAACGCTGAGACTAACGGTTTCGGAACCGTCTGGAGCTGTTGTAGTGCCTCCAGTTCCGCTACATCCAGTGGCAATTGCTAAAGTGACAAAGGTAACCGTTGAAGAGAATGCCCGCATCACACCCATTATAGTGTCCAACGATGAAACGGCTTCCAGTGGTCGGAGTCATGGGCTCGGGCAGTAAACGGTACGCAGATCGGGCGAGTCGTGTTGGTGCTTGGATTGCACGTTCTGGGTATCACCTGTTGACCGGCGGCGGCCCAGGTGTCATGGGTGCGGTTACTGAAGCGTTTGTGTCCGTTTCACCGCGTGCTGGTTTAGCGGTTGGCATATTGCCAGCGGATGTTGCATCGTCCAGGGACCGTTCACCTCCTGGTTATCCGAATCGATGGATTGAACTCGTCATTCAAACTCATTTGTCTAAGGGTGGCGTGCACGGCGAGAACAAGTTCTCACGCAACCATCTCAATGTCTTGTCATCAGATGCAATTATTATTTTCCCTGGATCTTCAGGCACTGTAAGCGAAGCGAGACTGGCGGTGCTGTACGACCGGCCTTGCGTTGCATATTTTGTAAATGGAGACCAAATGCCTGAACTCCCGGCGTCCATACCAGTTGAGTCGACGTTCGATGCTGTCCAGGGCTTTGTCAGGAACGCGTTGAAATCTTAGAGAGGCAGAACTTACGGTGTCCGATACGGTCTGAACAGAATGTACATATTTACCCGTTCGTCGATGGCCGTAGCAGTTGATTCATAGCCGGGCGTTACACGTGCCGCAGCTGCTGCTTTTTGAGCTGTCGCTACTGCATCATCAAAACGCCCTTCAGCGGCGTATGCGGCCGCCAGTGTATCAAGCACTTCTGGATGTTCTGCGCCCACGAGTCGAACTGTTTGCTGCGCAAGCATTAATGCTTCTGCTGATCGCCGGAGGGCAGCATTTGACGCGGTCGCTCGAATCCAGGCAAGACCAATTAAGGCAGGCGCTAACTCAGGGTTGATTTCGAGTGCACTTTGGTAGTGCATGACTGCATCGTCTAATTCATTTTCGTCAGTGAGCGCACGGGCCAGATTGCTGTGAACTTCAGCATCATTTGGAGCATAGCGGAGCGCGTTTCGATAATGTTGCATAGCCGCGACGCGGTTGCCTCTCGATAACATGACGTTTCCGAGATTGTAGAGCGCTTCCGAATGTCGTGGATTAAACTGAATCGCAAGTCGGTAATAGACAACAGCATCATCAATAAGACCGACAGAGGCGAGTAAACCACCAAGGTTGTTGTGTGCTTCCGCATAGTCCGGTGCGATTTCTACAGCACGACGTAATTCTTCAATTGCTCCTTGTGTGTTGTTTTCCGCGATAAGTAGAGACCCGAGATTAAAATGGGGTTCTGCATTGTCCGGGTCGATTGTTATGGCTTGCCCAAAGTGGTCGCGTGCAAGTTGGAGTTGACCAATGTCCAGGTACCGCACCCCGAGATCATTATGTGCGACTGCATTGTTCGGGTCGGTGCGTAGCTGAGTCTGCAGGCCGATGATGTCATTGCGGGCTTCCTTGAGTACCAAGTTTTCAACGAGTGCTTCGGTGTCTCCAGGGAGAACCGGAAGCACCTGCATCAATACCTCTGCCCTTTCGTCCATCATCGTTTCACCGTGGCGAACCACCACTGGTGGACTCGATGGGTTGCGTGGATTGGCAGAAGAGTTATCGAAGGTAAATCGGGCTTCGATTGAGGTGCCTGCCGGCAAGTGCAATGGGGCGGCGAAGCGGTAACTGTCCTGCCAATTAAAATCCCAGTCTTCAATTTGTAGAAGTCCGACTTCTGTGCCGTCCGGTAGGGAGGCTGTCACTTCCACGGTTTTCCCAAGGTAATGCATATAAGGAAAGAGCTCTAATACATCGACGCCCACCGGTAATCTGTAACGGTCTTGTATGACGAAATCTGAATTGCCAGCCGGGATTTCGAATGCTTTTGAATTAAGTCCGAGGCCGACGGGACGAAGCGCTGGCGCTTCGTCCGCAAAATAAAGGCCGATGGACGCCTGAACTGGGACTGTTTCCGGACGAGGCTGTAAGGTTAACTGGAGAATCAGGTCCGTGCCTGGTTCAAGAGGCCAGGCTAATCCAGGTTGTTCGGCGGTCGGTGTTTGCCCTGGTGACCAGACAAGAATGTGGCCTTGAGGGAACGCTGCGTGGTCGATGATCAGGCCGGGATAGCCTGGAAGTGTTTCCTCCGCTTCCACTGTACGTCCGGTACCACTTCCGTCGAGCATTACTCTGCCGCGCCTGATCGTAGCGTTACCGGCCCGATTCGGAAGAATGTCCACGGCGCGGACCCATTGCCGTTCGGTGAGGTCAACCGGGAGGACGAAGTTACGGTGTTCAAGTGAATCCCCAGGATTGACCGGATAGGCTTCCTCCATTGAAACAATGAGGTCTGGTTCGCCAAGGGGCCACGACGACGGAGTTGGGTCGATTGGTGTGGCTGTCGTATCGCCTCGAGGCGCGCCATTGGTGGCCCACGCCACAAGATTGTCTGTTTCGGCGACGGTTATTTCTGGTTCACCCTCGAAGGGGCCGTAAAATGGTGCTGGTTTCCAAGGTGGCATCAATGCACTTGTCACGACTTCTGCGATTCGTTCTGCGTTTGCTTGGGCGGCACTGAAAGTATCCAGGCCAAAAGGCGCGATTCCGTCAGGCCGATGGCAGTTCACACAGTGTGTGCTCAGAATCGGCGC
>DTWD01000628.1 GCA_012963185.1 Acidobacteriota bacterium | reverse complement strand
TTCTAATCACAATCCGCCCACCACCCACCTTTTTCTCGATACCGTGCTTGATAGAATTTTCGATTAACGGTTGGAGAATCATATTCGGCACGACTAAGTCGAGGCTGTCCTCACTAATCTCCTTTTCTATCACGAGTGTAGGTCCGAACCGAATCGACTCGATGTCGAGATATTCGTCAATCGATTTCAATTCCTCGCGTAACGTTACGAAATGTTCTTGGGTTCGTAACATTCGCCGAAGCATCGTTGATAACTTAAGAATGAGAGTGCGCGCCGTCTCAGGTTGCGAGCGAATTAGGGATGAGATTGAAGTCAGTGTATTAAAGAGAAAATGCGGATTGATCTGATTGGCTAGAGCGTCGACACGAGCCTCCATCAAGAGTGTATCCTGCTCTTGCAAGCGATGTTCAATGCGAGCCGTGTTCCATATTTTGATGGGAATTGCGACGCTAAGCACAGTGGACAAGGCAATTAGGGCAGCCATCAAAAGGCTGTCAGGCTGATAGAAAAAGATCGCATTCGTGCCAAAGCGAAGTCCGACACCTTGACGTATAAGTTCAAGGCCGACTGGAGCCGCAGCGAGCAGGAGCAGCCAGTCTACCTTGAAGCGACTTACCACTTGCCATGCGTGGCGATGAAGATCCGTAAAGAAAAGCGGTGAAAGATGCCAAATCGCTTCTTTTGGGCAGACTTCCCGTATTCCTCCGCCTGCGAAGCCGCAGCCGACTGCAAAGGGCATCGCTCCAACTTCACCGCCGATAAGTGCTGGGCTACCGAGGAGCGTGCCTACGATTGCGCCCGCGTACGGACCTGCCAGTAAGCCTGCGAGAAATGGTCCAGCCAGCAAGAAATCAGCGGCATTGTAGTTTAGAAGCAGTCTTGCGGCGACTCCACCAACGAGTGGAATCCCAAGCATAAAGGCAAACACGAGGCGTTCTCGCCATGCTCTTTGCTCAGTCAGTAGGATGCGCCTGAATTGCTGAAATCTCACCAGCATTGTGGCAAGCACCGCGATGATCGCGAGCTTCACAACAAGAGTCGTCAGGAGAAGTTGTGCGGTCGACAGGAATTGGACTTCGGTTGGCACGACCACCGTGAACTATACTGCCCTAGTTCACTTCAGTCAATCATAAAAAAAGCTACAAGATGTTAATATTAAAGAGGTTATGCCTTTTTTCATCCGTTCTTTTTCTGAGGATCTTCGACTTGGTGTTCTTGTCGCTGATGGTGCCATGCACGATGCTGTACGAACTGAGGAGCGTTCCTGAATCGCGCGTTTGAGGAATTGAATCGGTCTAAACCAGACTTGGTTTTAGATATTCACTCTGCATACGTTCATGCTGGGCCGCACATTATCGAATCGAATACATTCGGTGCTAACCGAATGAAGTTTGGTACTTTGGACTTCAGGATGAGGTCGCTAATTTCAATGCTGCTGGTGTGGCATTAGCGAGGAATGCAGCGAGAGAGGGCGTTTTTGTGGCCGGTGCCATGGGACCTCTCGGTTTACTTAGAGCTCCGGAAGGAGAAATTGAACGAGACTTTGCGATAGATGTATTCCGTGAGCAGGCTGAGGCATTACTTGATCCAGGCAGCATCGATATTTTTATGCGTGAAACATTCAGTTCTTTGGCAGAACTACGCCTAGCTGTTCAGGCGATACGCTTGGTAACAACTATTCCCGTCGTTGCACAAGTGACGACCGATAACACTGGTTGCGCAAGTGACGGTGCAGCGCCTGACGTTGTCGCGACATCTTTGACGGACGAAGGTTCGGATGTCGTCGGTGTAAATTGTAGCGATGGTCCTGCTTCTATGTTGATTGCGGTGGAATGTTTTTGTGCAGTGGCGACGGGTTCCTTGGCAGCTCAACCTAATGCAGGACGTCCGAGGCAGGTTGATGGTCGGACCTTGTATCTTTCCTCACCGGCTTTCATTGCTTCGTACGCTCGTAGGTTCGTGAATCTCGGTGTAAAGCTTATTGGTGGTTGTTGCGGAACAACCCCTGATCACACGCGATCGATAAGGAGTGTGATCGAACGAGAATTTTGCGAGGCCAAGAATGAAAAGTTATAGTCCGTCAGTGTTTGACCGGAAGTCGCCCGCCGAATATTTAACCGCCGATCCTTCCACGAGAGCTTTATCTGTCACTGCGGTTGAAGCTTCTTCGTACGGCAACATTGCGTCTGTCTATGACTGGATATATGGTCCTGCTCTGCATGCTGGGCGCCTTGCATCGATTGGAAAGCTTCGTCTTCGTCCTGGTGATGAAGTTCTTGAGGTCGGTGTCGGAACAGGTCTTAATGCTGCGTTATATCCACGTTTTGTTGCAGTTACTGGTATCGATGTGGCGGAGGAAATGCTTGAGAAGGCCGAGCAAAGACTTGCTGCTCGTGACGTGCGTAATGTTCGACTGGCGCAGATGGATGCTGCTCGACTTGATTTTCCAAATAACTCTTTTGACCTTGTTTACGCACCGTACGTAATCAATGTTGTTCCGGATCCGGTTGCTGTTGCGAGAGAAATGCGTCGTGTTTGTCGACCTGGTGGTTGCTTCGTAATTTTGAATCACTTCTTGAGTAGCAACCGGTTAGCGGCATGGATTGAGCAACTTGTTTCTCCTCTAACGGTTCATGCTGGCTTTAAGTCGGATGTAGATCTTCCGGCCTTTCTTGCGCAAGCAGACTTGCGACCGGAGTCAATCGAGAAGGTTGGTGTCCTGCCGATATGGACTCTGATCACTTGCACCAAGTGAAGTCTGGAATTACTGGTTAATTAGTTCCGCGATTCGCAGACCGATCACTTCTGCGCCGTTTACGTGGCAAGAAGTCTTCGGTCGTTGTGTGTCTAGAAGCCTGTCCAAAGTTGGCTGCCAGTGTCCTTCTAATAGGTCTTCGTTGCTAATGTGGGCAGCACGAATCATTGTGGGCATTCCAGCTTTTAGGATGGCATCTTCAGGAAAGTGGTTTCGGTCGGTATACAACATGGCTGTGTCGTTTGCGGCACATTCGGCGACCATGCCGAATCCCGGTTTTGTGATGACGATATCTGCCGCAGCCATTACGTCCGCATAGTTAAGGCCCTTTCTTGGAAGTACTGCTTCATCGAGTGCCGTAAACATCGGGCCATTTGGCAGGAGACCGAGCGGTTCACCAGACGTAAAGACAAAGTGATAACCGGAGGTGTTGCGTACATGAGCCCAGTTGATATTCGAAACGCCGTATCGACCAAAAGAAAATAGAACCACCGGGGAATCGCGCGGTAGGCCCAACATATCTCGAAGTTTATCTGGGTCTTTTGTCGAGCGCCTCGCGACAAGAGGAACGTCAACAATGTCTCGGCAGGTATTGAAACCGGCATGAAGTGGAAAACGCCAGGCCATAGTTGCTGAAGCGTAGGCCGTGCTTAAGGTGTCGACCAATTCTGGTGCGTATGAGGCGGTGTCAGGATAGTTGTCGTAGATCCAGTCCCATGTGAAATTACTGATAGCGACTGTCGGAATCTCAGCTATTGCGCCAGCCCGAAATGCAAGCGGAGGGATGTCGCCAACGATCAGGCACGCATCAAAACGTTTGAGTGAGACCGCCTCGCTGGTGGCCCGTTGATCAAGCGTGCGATGAAATGAGTCACATTTCTTTATTGACCGAACAACATCGACATGCAAACTATCAGTCTGAACGACACCAGTGTCCGTTTCCATCGTTTCGAAACTGAATTTCTTGAGGCCAGCAACATCAAAAAACCATCGAGGTGTTGGTGTTTTGATCACGACGTGTACGTCATTACGTAACCGCTGCAGTTGGCGAATGATTTCAATCTGACGAGAAGCATGACCGAATCCATGTCCCGAGATATAGAAAACAACGACTGGCATGCTGATGGACACCGTTTTTGTTGCTTGCATAGAAGAGAATCATCGCGGAAATGTCGATGAAGTTTGTCTGGGTTTGTCGGGTTAATTATAGGATGACTGAGCCTCCTGTTTTTACTCTAAGCTAGAGGCCCTTTCTTTTGGCGTACGGTAGTGGAGGGCAGGGAAGGGACTATAATCGCGAGGTGAAACGTCGCCGAACGGCATGGGGCCACATGCCACGCGGTTGCCAAGTCGTCGTGGCGTCAGTATTGTTCTTGGCCTTTGTCACGAAGCCTCTAGGGGCGCAGACACCCACTGGACCAAACGATAAAGCGGCCTTTCTTGAAAGTGCCACACGTGCGCTTGCCCATGGCAATCGGGATGAGCTTGAAACGTTGGCGGAAAGTCTTGACCCTGGCATGCCAGAGGTAGTGGCCTTTCGTGCGCGTTTACTTATTGATCGCGGCGATTATGCTCAAGCCGAGGCGCTACTGAGACCTGTAGTGAGGGAAGCACAGGGAACAGCTGCTGTTCTTGAACTGGGTTCATTACTACAGACTCAAGGTCAGATAGAGGAGGCTCGAGTTTTACTTGAGTCAGTAATTGTCAATGGTCTGCGCTCGTTTGACCCGTTTGAACAATACTGGGGTGCGCTTGCCGCACGAGCCGTTGGTAATTTTCGTCAGGCTAACCGACTTTTTCGTTCAGCGGCCCAGGCCGCTCCCGATGACCCAGCCATACAGACTTCATGGGGGCAGTTATTTCTTGAGAAATATAACCACCCGGACGCATTAGCTTCTTTCCAGGCTGCGCTAGCACTTGATGATCAATGGGCGCCTGCTCATCTAGGCGTTGCGCAAGTACTGGCATCTGAGAATCCTCCGGTCGCACGAAGTTCCGTTGATCGTGCGCTTGAAATCGACCCCGGTTTCGTCGCGGCGCATTTATTTGTGGCGGAACTGGCGCTTGATGACAGTAATCGTGACGCTGCCGGCGTCGCGATCGCTGAAGCATTGGCAATTAATCCCGAAAGTCTAGAGGCTCGTTCTTTGCTTGCAGCGGTCGCCTATCTTGAAGATCGCACGACAGCTTACGAAGCCGAAGTAGCACGCGCGCACGAGGTCAATCCCGTGTACGGTGAGATTTATCGAATCGTTGGTAGTCGAGCGGCACGCGCGTACCGATTTCCGGAAGCAGTTTCGCTTGTGAGACGCGCGCTTCAGCTCAACCCAGACAATACGCGTGCATATGCTGATCTTGGCATGCATTTATTGCGCACTGGCGATGAACTGGGGGCTCGTGAAGCTCTAGACAGATCATTTGAGGATGATCCCTTCGATATTGTTACCTACAACTTGCTGCAAATGATGGACCAGTTGAGCGAATTTGAAACGTTTGAGCAGGGTGATTTGGTTGTACGAATTCATCCCGATGAAGCTCCAGCATTGAAAGAATATGTAATTGAAACGGCACAAGAAGCACTCGACGAGTTAACGGTTCGCTACGGTATGACTGTGCAGGCACCGATTCTGGTCGAAGTATTTCCACGACATGATGACTTTGCCGTTCGGACGCTCGGATTGCCGGGAATGCTTGGTGCGCTTGGGGCCTGTTTCGGCAATGTCGTGACGTTGGATTCACCTCGAGCACGTCCACCAGGGGACTTTAACTGGTTGTCTACGTTGTGGCATGAGATGGCTCATGTTGTGACGCTTCAAATGTCGAACCAACGCTTGCCGCGGTGGTTAAGCGAAGGCATCTCGACTTACGAGGAGAAGAGAAAGCACGTTGCATGGGGCCGTGATGGTGTATTGGATTTCGCGGTCGCACTTAATGAAGGTAGCGTCCTATCGATTCGAGATCTGAACAGTGGATTTACGCGCCCTGAGACAATTTCATTGACATATTTCCAGGCGTCGATCCTCGTTGAACATTTAATCGACACACATGGCATGACCGCCATGCAGGAGATTCTTCGGGGTTATGGTCAGGGACTCGAAACGGACGAGGTCTTAGCCCGTATTGGTCTTGATTTCGATTCGCTTCAGGCAAGTTTCGACAAGGCAGTCGAGGAACAGTTCGGTGAGTTGCGTCTTGCGCTGGAGAAACCTCAGCAAGAAATTCCTTCCGAGGGGCCGGAGATGCTCGAGGTGTTGAGGTCTATATCGATAACCGATGATGGTAACTTCCATGTGCAGTCTGCGCTTGGACAAGCTGCGTTGGAGGTGGGAGAGGACGAGGAAGCGCGAAAAGCACTTGAGCGCGCTGCCATCCTCGTCCCGATGGCGACTGGTTTTGATAGCCCAAGAGGATTACTGGCTCGTATTGCTCAAGCGGAAGGCGACCAAGAGCGAGCGATGAGAGAACTTGAGATGCTTCTTGAATACGATGAAACATCTATAGAGGCGGTGCGGCTTTACGCCACATTGGCGGAGGAGACAGGAGATCAGTTGCGGCTCGGTCAAGCTTACGAACGTCTCATTGAAATTGACCCTTTTGATCCGATCTCTCACCAGGTTCTCGGGCGGATGGCACTTGAAGATGGTCGTACGGCTTTGGCGACGCGTGAACTGACGGTTGCGCTGGCGCTGGACCCGGTCGATCGGGTTGCGGTACATACCGATCTAGCCGAAAGTCTCTTTTTGTCGAGAAACTTTTCCCAAGCAAAGAATCAGGTAATGTCGGCACTTGAGATTGCACCGAGTTATGAGCGTGCTCAGGAGCTCTTGTTGGCCATTATTGAATCTGAGCTCTAATGGATAGATGGCCGGCTGTTTCGGGGTAGTGACCGATATAACTTTGGTGATGAATGCTCTGCGGAAATTGTCAATCTGAAATCGACGACAAGGCTTTGCTGTGTTTTCGTTGTGGGCATGCAACCAGTGAGCGCCAGCACGAGCCGGTTACGCTCAATGACGAAATTCCTAAGGTGCAAAGCAGATGGTGGGTCCCTCTTGTTTTAGGCGTTGTATTTATTACGATTAGTGGATTTTTTATGACTCAACTTGCCGGGGGAGCACCACCGGATCCAATTGTATGGGTCATGCTTGCGTTCGCGGCTGGTTTGCTTGCTTGGCGTATTCGTCTGCGATAACGTGGTAGGGGTTTGAACCATGGCTGAACCTCGCCTTCAGTATGCCTTTGACAGTATCAAATTGTTTACTGCCGGTGCAGCACAGAATGATGGTGTTACGGCGATGGTCGTTAATTACGAATCTAATTCTTCGGACGGTTAACGTGAGTTAATTTCGACAAAGTCTCGTTCGTCCTCGCCCAGATAGATTTGTCGTGGCCTTGCGATTTTTTGTTCTCGATCGCCTAGCATTTCCTGCCACTGCGCAACCCATCCAGCTGTTCGGCCAATCGCAAAGAGAACAGGGAACATCCCAGCCTTAAAACCCATCGCCTCGTAGATTAAGCCAGAGTAAAAATCGACATTGGGGTAGAGGCGGCGACTCACAAAGTAGTCGTCTTGAAGGGCAATGCGCTCAAGCTCCAGCGCGATATCGAGTAATGGGTTTCTGCCTGTTACATCGAATACCTGATAGGCCGTTTCTTTAATGACTTTTGCTCTCGGGTCATACGATTTATAAACACGGTGCCCGAAGCCCATTAAGCGACCTTCGCCATTTTTGACTTTATTGATGAAATCTGGGATTCGGTCTACTGACTGGATTTCTCTGAGCATGCGCAACACGGCTTCGTTCGCACCACCATGAAGCGGTCCGTATAGTGCAGC
>DTWD01000627.1 GCA_012963185.1 Acidobacteriota bacterium | reverse complement strand
GGGCTTCCAACTCGCTAGTGACCGATGGAGAGAGCGTCTATGCTTATTTTGGTTCGCGGGGCCTGTATTGCTATGACATGCAGGGGAATCCAAAATGGGAGAAAGACTTCGGGGACATGACTACCAAACTTGGTTTTGGTGAAGGGAGTTCGCCCGTCCTCTATGGCGAGGTGATCATCGTCAATTGGGACCACGAAGGTCAATCATTCATCATCGCCCTTGATAAGAAAACCGGCGAAGAACGTTGGAAAGTTAATCGGGATGAACCCACATCGTGGTCCACGCCGATTGTCGTCGAACACAATGAAAAACCACAGGTCATCACGAGCGCGACGAACGCCACACGCGGCTATGACTTGGCAACTGGGGAATTGATTTGGGAGTGTGGTGGCATGACCATGAATATGATTCCATCGCCCGTGTCTTCAGACGGTATGGTCTACGTCACCAGCGGCTTTCGAGGCAACGCTTTGCAAGCCATCCGCCTGGCCTCTGCCTTTGGCGACATCACCGGCAAAAAGGCAGTTGTCTGGGAATACAACCGAGACACGCCGTATGCGCCCTCGCCGCTGCTCTACGGCGATAAGCTCTATTTCCTGAAACGCAACAATGGCATTCTCTCCTGCTTCAACGCTTCAACGGGCGAGGCATACTATGGTCCGCAGCGGATGGAAGGTATAGAAGGAAACGTCTTTGCCTCGCCGGTGGGCGCCGCCAACCGCGTCTACCTCACCGGTGGAAATGGCGCTACACTGGTAATCAAACACGGTCCACAATTTGAAGTACTCGCCCAAAACGTGCTCGATTCGGGCTTTACGGCTTCACCAGCAATCGTTGGCAGCGAGATCTACCTGCGCGGGTACAAATATCTCTACTGCATTGCAGCGGATTGACGCCATCTATACATAACTGAGATTTAACAAGCGTTTAAGTCTTCGGATGTCGAGGCTTTAGGCCGGATTTACCACACCAACACTGGCTATAAGCCCCGGCCTCCAGAAACTCACACCAAGTGTTTTTATCCGTGCCCTACTTATGGCATGGAAATGTGCATCGAAAGGGGAATTGAAAATGCGAAAGCGAATGACACTTCATGTCAACGACAGCCAGCACCGAATTGAGACGGACACCGCGAGAAGTCTGCTTAACGTCCTGCGTGACGAACTTTCTTTGATGGGAAGCAAATATGGCTGCGGTGAGGGTCAATGCGGTGCTTGTACGGTATTGATCGATGGACGACCGAGACGGTCCTGTATCACACCAGTTGGGGCAACTGCGAAGAAGCAGATAGCAACCATCGAAAGCATGGAGAAAAACGGACAACTGCACCCGCTTCAGGAAGCGTTCATGGAAAAGGAAGCCATGCAGTGTGGTTACTGCACGGCGGGTATGATTATGTCCGGGGTCGCCTTGCTCGAAAAGAACCAGAACCCAAGCGAAAATGAGATTGTCCAGTTCATGAACGGGAACATCTGTCGTTGTGGAACGTATCCACGAATCGTTGATGCGATTCGTCAAGCAGCAAGGGTGCTGAGAGGAGGCGCAAAATGAGTCAAATACCGATTCCTGACATTTATCTCGAACCTGAACGGTACGAATTGCATAGCGACGACCCACCCTACCGATCTGAAATGGCTCGGCGCGAGTTCTTCAAAGTGCTTGGTGGTGGTATCGTTGTGCTCTTTACTGCAACCTCGGCGCTGGCGCAGCGGCGGGGAGGAGGACGAGGTGGTCGCCAGGCGGGCGCCGATACGCCTTCTGAACTTGGCGCATGGCTGCATATCGACGAGGAAGGTGCGGGCACCGTCTACACCGGGAAGGCCGAGGTCGGACAGAACATCCGCACCTCGCTCACACAAGTTGTTGCAGAAGAACTGCCCGCGCCATTGGATTCAATTCGTCTGGTGATGGGCGATACCGACCTTACCCCGTATGACCGGGGGACATTTGGAAGTCGCACAATGCCGACGATGGCACCACAACTGAGGAAAGCCGCCGCTGCCGCCCGCGAACTTCTCATCGAGCTTGCAGCAGAACGATGGAACGTGGAACGTGATTCAATTGTTGTCGCAGACGGAAAGGTCACTCACCGAAAAACGGATCAGTCACTCGATTTTGGGCAGTTGACAAAGGGACAAAAACTGATAAAAACCATCGGTGAGGGTGCCCCAACGACGCCTGCCAAGCACTGGAAGATTGCTGGCACGTCCGTCCCAAAGGTCAACGCCAGAGATATTGTCACCGGACGGCATCACTACACCTCAGATGTGCAGCGTGACGGTATGTTGCACGGGAGAGTGTTGCGTCCATCCACGTTTTCATCTTCGCTGGTGACCATCGACATACAGAAGGCGGAAGCGATGAAAGGAGTGACGGTTGTCCACGATGGTGACTTTATCGGCGTGGTCGCCCAAAACAAGTACGTCGCAGACCGTGCGATTGAGGCGATTCAGGCCGAATGGAGGCATCCCTCCCAGCCGTCCCACGAAGAGTTGTTTGATTATTTCAAACAACACCCAGTAGAGACTAGAGGTTGGGGCGGGCGTTCTAACCACACGCAAGGCGCTGTTGAGGAAGGACTTGAAGCGGCTGATATAACGTTGGAAGGTACTTACACCGCCGCCTACATTGCCCACGCTCCGCTGGAGCCCCGAGCCGCCTTGGCGGAATGGGACGCGGGAAAACTCACGGTGTGGACAGGAACGCAACGGCCATTCGGGGTGCGGGGACAGCTCGCTGAGGCGTTCGGGATTCCCGAAGACCGGGTCCGCGTCATTATGCCAGACACCGGCTCCGGTTACGGTGGCAAGCACACCGGTGAAGCTGCGATTGAGGCAACGCGTTTGGCGAAAGCCGTAGGCAAACCTGTCAAACTCGTTTGGACACGCGAAGAGGAGTTCACCTGGGCGTATTTCCGGCCCGCTGGACTGATTGAGGTTCACAGTGGAGTCAAAGCCGACGGCACATTGACGACGTGGGAATACCACAACTACAATTCTGGTGGATCGGCCATCCGAACTCCCTACGAGGTTCCCAACCAAAAGATACAGTTCCATCCCGCAGATTCCCCGCTGCGACAGGGTTCTTATCGGGCACTAGCGGCAACCGCCAACGTTTTTGCGCGAGAAACCCACATGGATGAACTTGCCAATGCCTTGGAAATAGACCCTCTTGAATTTCGCCTCAAGAACTTGAAAGACGCACGGCTTAAAGCGGTCTTTGAAGCTGCGGCAGAGCGTTTTGGTTGGGAGAAGAGGGAGACCGGATCAAATCAAGGCGCTGGCATTGCCGGTGGGATTGAGAAAGGCGGGTATATTGCAACCTGCGCGGAAGTCCAAGTCGATCCGAAAAGCAGTGATGTGAAGATTGTACGTGTCGTGGCGGCCTTCGAGTGCGGCGCGATTCTCAACCCCGACGGTCTGGTGAATCAGGTTGAAGGTTCAATTATCATGGGCATCGGTGGCGCGCTGTTTGAAGCGATTGAATTTGAAAATGACGCGATTAAAAATCCGCGGTTTTCTGATTACCAGGTCCCTCGCTTCCGAAACATACCCCCAATCGAAACGGTTCTGCTTGACCGCAAAGACCTACCATCAGCGGGTGGAGGCGAGACACCTATCGTTGCGATAGCACCCTCTATAGGGAATGCCATCTTCGATGCGACAGGTATCCGCCATCGGTCCCTTCCGATGAGACCAAACGAG
>DTWD01000626.1 GCA_012963185.1 Acidobacteriota bacterium | reverse complement strand
CACCTTCGAGAACCCCAAACAGTACTGCCAGGGGGTGGAATACGTCCTAGTCAACGGCGTCCCAGTAATAACCCACGCCCAACACACCGGCGCGCGGCCAGGGATGGTTGTCTACGGGCCGGGGTATGCTGGGGGGTAGCAGGTGGAATTCCTGAGGTGATCAAGATTATCCGTATGTTATCGCCTGAACCATAATTCGCTGTCTAATAGCTATGGCAATTTCTTTGCGTCATCCGGCCGGAACTGTCAAAGAGGAAGCTGAGAATCGAAGTTCGAGGCAACTTAGGCGCCTAATCCAAATTATCTCGCGAAGAGTGAGAGTCCCAAAGCAGGATCAGCTTCCGTGCACCGGCGATATCGTCTGACTTCAATAGCCCACTCATAACGAGATTTGACAAATAGTCTTTCGCATCCTCGATCCACGATCCGGGCGGATGTCCGAGTGCAGACATAAGTTCAATACCGTCTAGAGGTGATGGGATTTTGCTGCTGGCCTCGTCAACGATTTTTTGACATCTAGCTTCTAGTTCGTCAAGCGACTTTAACGTTTAGGCGATGACGGAAGGAGCTTGGGCGAGGACGTCCGCTCTGCTGAGTATCAGCAAATCGTCAAGCAATTCGCCAGCGTCGCTAACCAGCCTTTTAACCGCCCCATCGGCCCAATCCGGGTTATATCCCAAAGGCCTGAGATGCATTTCGATTAGTTTTACTATGCTTGCGGCCGTGACATTGGGGACCTTGTAGTCGGTAAGTATCTCTTGGGCGATTCGGGCTCCGACGCTCTCGTGACCGAAGAAATGAATACCGGATTCGTTGCTTTCGAAGGTCAACGGCTTTCCTATATCGTGCAGTAGCCCGGACCAACGGAGATGCCGGATCGCCGGTAAACCATCTGTGACAGCCATGACATGCTCAAACGCATCTTTGTCGTGATTTCGACCCTGCGGAAGACCTTTCATTCTTGACAGAGCCGGAAACAGCTTGTCGAGTAATTTCAGTTCGTCCAGAATTCTGAAAGCGTTCGACGGATGCTCCGACACCAGTATTTTCTCAACTTCTTTTCCGATCCGTTCTTTGGACACGTTGCTGATACGCGACGCATGCTGTTCGATCGCGCTTGCCGAAGTTGGTTCGAGGCGAAATCCCAATTCATTTACGAATCTGGCGGCGCGGACCATTCTGATGGGATCGTTCTCAATTGTCTTGCCGGGATCGCCGACGAACCTGATGATTCCGAGTTCCAGATCCCTTCTTCCGTTATTTGGGTCAGAATATTCACCCTGTGGTAGAGCAAACGCGATGGAATTAATCGTAAAGTCACGACTTGTAAGGTCAGACTCCAGATTCTTTTGCCGTTCAGAGGGCAGTAAAGAGGACCAGGCCGTTTCGGCAGCAAAAGACCTTATTTGGCCGTTCAGACCTTCTTCGGAGAACCCGATAATCGAGAATTCCCTGCTTAATATGAAAACCGACCCAATGCCGACCTCTGCGAGAAGTTGAATCACTTCGCTCGATGAGGCATCGGTTGTTAAATCGTAGTCGTCTACGCCCCTTCCTAAGAGACTGTTTTGGACACAACCTCCAACTAGGTATATCTTCTTTCCTTGGTCTATGAATCTGCTCGAGATAGTTAATACGATGTCTGGGACCCACTCCATCAGCGTGTCTCTTTCCCCATCTCAGGCCTCGAAGCCGCTATTCCTTAAAACTTTTTACTCTGGCCTCGACAATATGCCGTCTATACGCCACGAATAAATTAGATCTTCGCAGGGGCGGGATTCCCGACCAATCGGTTCTCACGCTCGTTGTTTCGATCTTGCCTTTCCGTATGTTCAAATATGATCGACGTTAAGAACGACAAAATCCCAAAGAACACGATAAGTAAGAACCCTTGAGGTGCAAAGGACGAGACATCTGTGCCACTCAAGGTTAAGGCTAACAATCCTACAGCATACAAAACGATCAGTGAAAAATGGATGTGGATGTCGAACGCTTGTGCCCTAGACAAAGGCTTTCCGGCAACGAACGCCCAGACCTTGCCTATGCCATAGGGAAAATCTGCTATCTTATCGACTATATTTATGAAGTATTCCCTCATTATTCTCACGACTATGAATCGATTCGTACATTACGACCATAATGGTCCCACAGAGCCCCAGCGCAGACAGCAAACCGATCAAGTGCGTCGACCAATGTAGTTCTAATCCGAGGGTTACCGCCGAAGCTATCAATTCCAAAGCGAACCATCCAACGAATGCGGAGACTAATATAAGTACCATGAGCAGCGGGAAAGAAACGATAGGCGCTGCCGCCGGGATTTCCCTGGCTTCAACGACGGGCGCTGCCGCTGGGATTTTGCTTGCCACAAGGACCCGATTTTGGGCTTTGTAGCCGGCGATGCGGTTAAGTAACACTTGGTTCATTTCCTTCTCTAGTCCATACTTGAACTCGGACTTCGACTTCAATAGCTCGTCGGGAACCAATGGCTTAATACCTGCCATCAGTGGTCGGATTAAGGCGCCAGTAGACTCGCTTGCCATAGATCATCCTCCAATGATGGCTTTGTTTAATGGAGAACTTAGCGGTTTCCTATACGGCTT
>DTWD01000625.1 GCA_012963185.1 Acidobacteriota bacterium | reverse complement strand
GTTCGTGTGCCAATGCGTGCTGGACCACGCGAAGTAGCCGTGGCCTTTTTGCAGAAAACCGGGGCGCAACATGAAAGTCTTGTCCGGTCCTCGCGTCGAGGTCAGCGACGGGAACCAGCTATTGCGACGTTATCAATTAGTGGGCCGTATGGTGTTGATGGCTCGGGTGATACGCCGAGCCGGCGTCGTATCTTTACGTGTGATCCATCCAATGGTGTGATGGCTAATGCGTGTGCAGATGAAATTTTTACGACTCTGGCACGTCGGGCGTATCGACGCCCTGTCACAGAGGCTGACCTTGCAGTCCTCCGACCGTTTTATGAAGAGGGTCGGTCGGAGGCTGGGTTCGAGCGTGGTATCCAGCGTGGCTTAGAACGGATTCTTGTGAGTCCAGAGTTCCTGTTTCGTATTGAACGTGATCCCGCTAATGTCGTTGAAGGGCCCTATGCCGTCGGCGATCTGGAACTGGCATCGCGTCTGTCGTTTTTTCTTTGGAGCAGCATTCCAGATGATGAGTTGCTTGACGTAGCAGTCTCTGGGCAATTGAGCGACCCCTCAGTATTGCAAGGGCAAGTTGAGCGAATGATGGCGGACCCTCGCGCACGCGCGCTAGTTAATAACTTCGCGGCGCAATGGTTGTACCTTCGTGATGTAACAGAGAAAGAACCGGACCCCGGATTTTTCCCTAGCTTTGATGAAAACTTGCGGCAAGCGTTTCAAAATGAGACCGAGTTGTTTATTGATAGCGTTTTGCGTGAAGACGGACAGGTTACAGATTTGCTGAGCGCGGACTACACATTTCTCAATGAACGTTTGGCAAAGCATTACGGCATTCCTCATGTCTACGGCAGTCACTTTCGACGCGTTTCGCTCGCGGGTACAGAACGTCGAGGATTGCTTGGTCAGGGTGGCATCTTAACGTTGACCTCGTATGCGACCCGTACCTCTCCGGTGCTGCGTGGTAAGTGGATTTTGGAAAACCTGCTGTCGTCACCACCACCTCCGCCGCCACCAGATATTCCGTCTCTTGCAGAAACGACAGACGAGGGAGAGGCATTGTCAATGCGGGCGGCGATGGAAAAACATCGTTCTAACCCAGCTTGTGCAAGCTGTCATTCGCAGATGGACCCACTCGGGTTCGCCCTTGAGAATTTTGATGCTATCGGCCGGTGGCGCACCCGGGGGGAATCGAACGAGACCATTGATGCGACTGGGGTGTTACCTGATGGAACCGCGTTTGAAGGGCCAGACGAAATGCGGGCTGCTCTTCTCAAACACCCCGACCGGTTTGTGGGGACGGTCGCTGAAAAACTTCTGACCTATGCACTAGGTCGTAATCTCGAATCGTTTGATATGCCGGCCGTGCGTGGGATTGTGCGTGATGCCGCTCAAAAAGACTATCGATTTTCGGCGTTGGTTCTTGCTATTGTTCAAAGTACGCCGTTTCAAATGAGGATGCCACAATCATGATCATTACCCAGAAAGCATTACCGCGCCGCACCTTTCTTCGTGGTGTTGGTGCCACGCTAACCCTGCCGTTTCTTGACGCGATGGTGCCTGCCGCATCGTCAGTTGCTCGAGCGGTTACGACCCCGGCACGTCGTGTGGGATTTATTTACATTCCGAACGGTGTAATCCAAGATCAGTGGGTTCCATCAAAGACCGGGCGTAATTTTGACTTGTCACCAATTCTGAGTCCGCTTGAGTCGCTTCGTGAGCGTGTACTGGTTTTGAGTAATTTAGCTCACCGCCAAGCTGATTCGTTTGGTGATGGGAATGGTGACCATCCACGCGCGACCGCTGTTTGGCTGAGTGGTGTCCATGCATGGGAGCGGCGTGGTCGACAGGGAACGACCGACATCAAGTTAGGCATCACCGCAGATCAGATTGCTGCGCGTGAGTTTGGCAAGGAAACACCGTTGCCGTCGCTTGAATTGGCGCTAGAGAAACCGACGGCGATTGCTTGTGACACCGGGGATTGCTTTTACTCGAACACGATTTCGTGGCGAAATGAAACGACACCGCTCGATATGGAGGCGCACCCGCGTGTGGTGTTCGAGCGTTTATTTGGCGAAGGTGGAACGGCGGCTGACCGGCTTGCGATACTAAAACAAACAGGCAGCATCCTTGATTCTGTTACCGCGGAAGTCGCCCGGCTTGGCAGTACCTTAGGTATTGGTGATCGAAATAAATTGGATGAGTATCTCGATGCGGTACGTGATGTTGAGCAGCGGATCCAACAGTCTGAATCTCGCGGCGCTGAGTCACTCGTTGAACTACCTGATCGGCCTGTTGATATTCCTGAGACATTTGAAGAACATGCCAAGTTGATGTTTGACTTGCTCACTTTGGCTTTCCAGGCGGATGTAACCCGCGTATTCACGTTAATGATGGCTCGCGAAGCCAGTCCGCGTGCGTACCCACAGGTCGGAGTCGCTGACCAGCATCACACTGTGTCGCATCATCGCAATGATCCGGAATACATTGCGAAGAAGGCAAAGATTGATACGTACCATATTCAGCTGCTTGCCTACTTCCTTGAAAACTTACGTAAGACCTCGGACGGTGATGCCAACCTTCTGGACAATTCGATGATTGTTTACGGGGGGGG
>DTWD01000624.1 GCA_012963185.1 Acidobacteriota bacterium | reverse complement strand
TCACCGCGAGCCAAATCCAAAGTCATACTTCCACTTAGTGTGTGGTAATCGTGAAAGTAACGTTTGATCGCGTCACCTCGGAAGCCCAAAGCAACAAAGAACTCCTTAAACCCTTGATGCGCATAGTTACGCATCACATGCCAGAGAATCGGGTACCCACCGATCTCTACCATGGGCTTCGGTTTCATCTCCGTCTCTTCAGCTAACCGAGTTCCAAAACCGCCTGCGAGCAGCACTACCTTCGCCATACAGAATCGAAGCCTCCGCCAACGAATGACCGTCTATAACTATTAATGGACAATCTCATTACTAGACATCTTTGTGCCGATTAAATTCAACCCCGGATTTGCAAGACGTTGTATTTCACTAATTTGCCGTTCTTTCATAATTTCCACAACGTCTGCGTATCTCTGTGGATTATCGTACGCAGGCGCGAGCATGTCGAAAGTATCAAGCACGGCCCACTGATACCGTTGACGCATCGACAACTCTTTAAAGTGGACATAATTCGCCACAGGCAACATAAACTGAAATACTCGCTTCAGAACAGGAATCCGAAATAGCACCTCGGACAAGATAAAGGCGAGAGGCATAATTGCCTTAATGAGAGTCAGCAACCGCTCGGCTTTGATGCGGCGCGTAAGCGGACGAACCCAGTACTTGCTATACAGCATTGTGGACCACCGTCTCTCGTAAATAGTGACTGCAATCCGCCCTCCATCTTCGACAACATCAGCCAAGCTCTGAACTGCCGCTTTCGGGTCCGGAGTATGCTGGATCACACCGATACAATAAACACCATCGAATGAACCAGGCCTAAAAGGCAGTTCAAAGATACTGGCCTGTACGAGATGAACATTAGAGCGCCCAGAAACCGTTTCTTGCGCCGCGTCAATGGCCGAACTAAGGTCCACTCCAACAACATCGCACTCTCGATTCCGACTTGACACTTCAAGAAATCGACCTGCTCCGCAGCCTGCATCCAGAATGGTCTTGCCATTCCACCAGTTCGACTCCCACGCCGTTTCATTACTAAGGCGCTCTTCCGACTGTCGTGTCCCATTCAGTGAGTCTATTTGTTCTTGCCTGAAGCGGTTCCACTGATAGCCGAACGATGTCGCATAGTTGCCGGTCGGCACAAACCTCGGGATGCCTCGTTCTATGGGGTAGCTAGCCTGGCAACCTCCGCATCGCAAAGAACCAGTAAGAATGTCCCCGTCATCCGCAATGGATTCAGGTTGGCAATCTAAAGCCTCATGACATTTCGGACAGACGAGTAATTCACTCAGTTTCTTTCGCATTAATACCTACGAACATGACCTTAACAACCCACAAAAGATTTAGACAAGGACCTAACTAAGACCAACCTCTTCATTCAAATTGCAGAACACTCGAGAGGCCGTATCGAGTCGATCGTTGTCTATTTTTCGGCGAGATTGAAACAGAACGCCTAACGCAGTCCACCGGATCCAGTGACACCCATCTAAAATGGCATTCACTAATCGACCAATCCATAGTACTCGAGCCATCCTAGCCACTACCAAAGTCACAGCCACAGTTGCTTTATCGACTCCCACTTTGAGCCCTAGCCGACCGAGTTCATTATAGGTTTCCACTCCATCCTGACTGCATAGCCTGACCGCACTACCTAAGAACTTTTTATAAGCCAGCGGACGAAGATGCCTTGACCACCATGCAGGACTCACATGGCAATTTTGGGCCTTGTCATAAACCTCGGCGAACATCTTGAACCAACTAAGCCGAAATTCAACGCGGCCCATCTGCTTTGAACCACCTTCACCATGGTCCATAAAAATTCCGCCGATCGTCGGTGAAAATCCGATCGGAGACGTCACCGCTGCCAGCGCATGCCAACCCGTCTCTGTCCAATTCCACCACGATTCACGAAACGCTCCTATTTCAGATATTTCACGCGTTCGGTACACAACCCCCGGCAACGACACACCGGCTTTCAGGCACCTTGCTATCCCCTCGGGCGGAGTCAGTATGCATACCTCTTTCGGATGAATCATCTTGTCCACAAACTGACCGCGCTCATTTACCGCAACCACCCTCGTTGAAACGAACGCTAACCGAGAATTGGATTGCTCATGAACAAGGAGCGCGTCACGCATAAACTCTGGCAATAACACATCATCGTCGCAAAGAATATTGAAGTATCGGGTAGTCACATTCTGCATGCCATAAATCATATTGTTCAGGCTGCCGATGTTTTTTTTGTGTCGGTAGTACTGAACGCGAGAATCGACCTTCATTAACTCTCGAGCAACGGATGCAGTGTCATCTGTTGATGCGTTATCCAGGATTTGAACGACAAAATCTGAATAAGACTGACCCAACACGCTGAGCACGGCCCGCTTCATCAAAACCGGCCGCTCATATGTTGGAATTATAGTCGTTACTTTAGGCTCGCCCACTGCTCTAGATTGAGCACCAGTTACAATCCGGTCCTCATGCTCTTACCAAGCAAAACCGCCCGCGCTGAAACAGCGCTATACACAGCGACTCACACTGACAGTCGAATTGATATTATCTGAGTCCGTTCGTCCTCTCACGAAGACAGACCAAAATATATTAATTTCAGGAAAATCGTGACTTCAGCTTCGAACCGTTTCGATAGATATCAAGAATCGGCTCGCCAAATTTCGACTTATTAAGGACGTGCCTGATATCACTCTTGTACTTTAAAAAATTCCGACTTAACGTAAGCCGAAGAGCATCCAACCCGCCACCAGAAGGCCATGGCAATTGGTTGTGGTCATGGTGATTATTGTGGGCCCACTCCGCGACACCGGTGTTCTTACAGGCCTTGCACAATGGCGCCTTGATCTTATTTTCTCTCATCTCGTCATATGGTGTTTCGTGGATATCTCCCACCGCTGACTGCGCATCTGTACCACAACAAATCAATAATCGGCCACGTTCATCAACGACTACATCGTCCCAAGCCGGGCAATCATAATCAGGGCCGTCTTCTTTATAAGACGCAATAGACTCAACCATATGTTCGAGGTAAATATCCCGCTCCGCCGCTTCCTTCCGGTGCTTGGGTAGTCGATCCGTCGAGGCTTGAATCAATTCCACCAGGTCATTCATAAATGCAACCGACGGAATAAAACCGACGCCATGGCGACGGCTATATCGATACGCTTCCCAGAACTCATGTTCATTAAACCTATACCGGTGCCAGGACATAAACACTTTAGTCTGTGGAGAGTACTTCTTCAGATCGCTATTAAAGGCTTCAAAGTTAGATAACACCTTTCTAAAGTCACCATGAATCCTGCCGTACGTAACTTCCGTCATCCCTGACAAACTAAACAAGACTTCATTAATGACCGAAAAGTTTTCTTCGCGTATAGGTTGCACTTTCTGAAAATTCGAACTGATAACCGCGTACAATCCATGCTCTCGCAAAATCTCGAGATATTCATTCATAAACGGCGACAAAAATGGCTCGCCCCAGTTGTACAAGTACACCCGGTCGATCTTCTTATCTTTAACAGCTTCAGATTTACTGAGACGGGATATCGTCTCTCTGAATGCGCCCACACACATATACGCCGCAGGCTTTTCCTTCCGCCGTGACTTTCCAGAATTTTGAGCACAAAACGGGCATGTCGCCTGGCAAATACCTGCGACTTCTATGATGATGCGGCCGGACGGTTTAATTTCCATAACCGCGGACATTTCGCTCAGAGACTGCCCGTCGGTGTTTTCAGTAGAGACAGGCGTCAGCGGCAGCACAGTCGCACTTCCACTTACAGCTGTTTCAATCGGCATGCAGGTCACTCCTTAACCTAACAGTATAGCGAAAGATGCTCATCACATTTCTGACAAGACCCTAAGATGCTCACCATCATGGTTGTTAACAAACAAAAAAGAACAACATCTAAGGGTGTTAATTCAGTTACTT
>DTWD01000623.1 GCA_012963185.1 Acidobacteriota bacterium | reverse complement strand
AGCAGTGCTCCGGGCGCAATCGTTGGATCACTGCCGCCGCGTTCTGTAAATTGACCTGATTGGCAGCGGCCGTCAAGGATGTCGCGGTGACCTTGAAGATATTTGTCTGGTGTGCCGATGTCTAACCAGTACCCATTGTCGACGTATGCAACAAATGTTTCCTGTTGCTCGATGAGCGAAGGAAAATAACGTCGTTCAATGGAGTAATGCGCACCGGTTGGGATACGATCGAAGGTGTCTGGTTCCAGCACATAAATCCCTGCATTGATCGTATTGCAGGTGATTTCGTTCGGGTCCGGTTTTTCGAGAAAGCGTCTGACGTTACCGTTTAAGTCCGTTTCGACGAGGCCATATGCGCTTGGGTTGTCAACGGGCGTGAGGACGATCGTCGCCTTCGCATTGTTCGACCGGTGATAGTCGACGACAGCACAGAGGTCGGTTTCTGTCAGCACGTCACCGTTAAACACGATCGTTGTTCCGTCGAGATACGGTTCCGCATACCTGACCGCGCCTCCTGTTCCTAGTGGTTTCGGTTCAACAACATACCGGATCGGTAAGCCGGCGTTCTCGCCATGCCCGACAATCTCTTGTATGCGTTCAGGCCGATAGTTGAGACTCAGGATGACCTCATCTATTTCAGGAACTTGACGAAGTAAATCAATTTGATGATAGAGAAATGGACGGTCGAAAATAGGGACGACGGGCTTGGGGGTATTCAATGTGAGTGGTCTTAGTCGTGTACCGAAGCCACCAGCTAAAAGTATCGCTTTCATGTGTAGGAATGATACATTGCGTTTGTATCGCTTCTTGCTACAAGTGCGAGTTACAATCGCTCAGGGACGAACACTTTAATGAATCTTCCGAACATATTAACGGTAGCGCGCATCGTATTGGTGCCGTTTCTTATGGTGGTGTTGCTGACCCGATTTGAAGGAGAACTGATTTTCGGTGTTGCGAAAGAGTTTGTAGGAGCTGCTATTTTTGGAGTTGCAGCATTTACTGATTGGCTCGATGGCTATCTTGCGCGCCAACGAAACCAAGTCACGCAACTGGGTCAGTTAATGGATCCTCTAGCTGACAAACTACTGATTACGGCAGCATTGGTTTCGCTTATCCAAATGGGAATGGCTTCAGCCTGGATGGTCGCTGTCATTTTAGGTCGTGAGCTTGCCATCACCGTATTGCGAAGCGTGGCGTATGTCCGGGGTGTGACGATTCCTGCGTCTCCCTTGGGTAAAGTCAAGATGGGGACGCAAGTATTTGCGATTTTGTTACTTATAGTTGGGCGGCACGTCTGGGTGTTTTGGGTCATTGGGCAAATCGCATTGTGGGTCGTCCTAACGACGGCTTTGTGGTCTGCAATTGACTACTATCGCCGCTTTAGTTATGTCGTGAGTCATCCAAATGTCACTGATTTTGAAAGCGCGAGGCAGAGGGCTGAGCAAAGTCGCAAACGCGCGAAGGCAGGATAGTTCGTTTAACGCCGTTTGGCTCAAATATAGAAGCTCATCGGTCGTCGAGTTCCATTCCAGTTTTCAAGCTGGCAATTTGTTGGGTGGCCTCGGTCACATATGCTGACTCTGGGTATTCACTAATTAACCGTTCAAATAGTGGCAGCGCTTCGGTGTCAAAGCCATTAATTGTTAACGAGTCGGCCAGGTAGTAATACACGATATCGCGACGTGAATATCCTGGGTCTTCGTCAAGGATGCCTCTGAAACGGTCCATCGCGCCGAGGTAGTTCTTAATGCGGTAGTAGAAGCGTCCGACGATAAAGCTTGCCTCACTCAACCTGTCTCTCGCTTCCCGTAATTTGGTCCGTGCGTCCGTAATTAATTCGGGTTCAGCCGTTTCAGCGTAGTCGGAGATAAACCGTTCAAACTCCTGCACTGCAGCGCGTGTCTGCGTTTGTTCCCGCTCAGGTCTTTTCATTTGGTTATAGAAAACCATCGCGATTTTATACTGGGCGATCGGTGCCAATTCGTGTGTTGGGGGGTAAAGTCTCTGAAACTCCCGAAGTTCAGTGAGCGCCGCCGTGTAGGCGATTTCATTGTCCTCGCCTTCGTAGGTGTCGATTATATGCAGGCGTGCTTGGTCACGCAGTGTACTTTGCGGATAGTTGTCTCGGATCGTCTCAAAGTACTCACGAGCTCGTACCCAATTTTCGTTGGACATCGCCTCTTGCCCGCGTTCGAAAAGAACAGTGTCGGCAGCATCTTCAATTGGATTGATCTCTAGCTCGTTTCCACCGCACCCGGTGATCGTGCCGACAATGGCGAGGCTCGCGAAGATAATCGAATACTGAGTGGTGCGACTTAGAGCGATCCGATTGCTGATGTTAGCCATTGATACTCCGCGAGTATGCCGTCTTTTAGTATGACACGTGGCGCAAATCCAAGTTCTGTTCTGGCGCGTGTAGTGTCTGCGAAGGTGTCTCGCATATCTCCTCGTTGTGTCTCTTGTCGGTGGACGTTGGGGCTTTTTCCGGTACACTGCGCCATAACGTCAAGTATTTCGTTCATACTGACGCGTGAACCGCCCCCTACGTTATAAACCGTACCGTTTGTACCACGGTCCGCGGCGGCGATAGTAGCGGCAACGGCATCTTCAACGAATGTAAAATCACGGGTTTGTTCGCCGTCACCGTAGAGCGAGAGTGGTTTATTGTCTAGAATGGCTCGAAGAAAACGGTGAAAGGCCATGTCTGGGCGCTGTCGTGGTCCGTAGACGGTAAAGTAGCGAACGGCTACCGTCGGAACAGCGTAGTTCGCATGGTAGAGCATGCAGAGATGTTCTGCAGCGAGTTTGGTTACACCGTATGGCGATAGAGGTGCCGGTCTTGCTGTTTCCAGCATGGGAATTGGGGCTGCATCACCATAGACTGAAGAGCTAGATGCAAAAACGATGCGTTCGAGTGAATGATTGACGCAGGCTT
>DTWD01000622.1 GCA_012963185.1 Acidobacteriota bacterium | reverse complement strand
TTACCCCCCCCCAACACGACACCGGTCTTCGCACGAACACCGGTCCGGCAGAATGGTGACATCACGTGTTTTGCCGTTGTTGATGCAAATCGACAATAGGCGCGATTAGTCCTTTCCCCTCAAGACTCTCACCCATCTCAATCCCAAGGCCAGCCAACAGCGACGCGTGCACCGTCGACAACGACACCCTGTCTTCAAATCGATAATGTTGAATTCCGCGAGGTTCGTTCCTTCGCCCCCCAATAATCACGATCGGTAAATTACTGTGATCATGGCGGTTTGGATCACCCATGCCACTTCCATACAAATAAGTGGTGGTATCAAGCAGCGTTCCATCTCCGTCACTCACCGACGCCAGTCTCTGAAGGTACGTCGCCACCAACTGCAGGTGATAGCGATTAATCCGCCGAAACGCCGCCCGCTTACTTGAATCGCCGGCATAGTGAGATACATCATGATGCGGCTCCGTTACGCCGGCGTCCACGTAAACACGCCTACTCATCTCACGTGCCAACTGAAACGATACAACACGAGTGATATCCGCTCGCAGCGCTAGCAACTGCAAATCAAACAGTAATTCGACATGGTCGCTATACCTGAGTGGTGCACCGACTGGTCGGTCGAAGTCTTGAGCACTCGGAATTTCTGTCGCTTTGTAGAGTTCCGTTTGAATCCGCCGCTCAACTTCGCGAACCTGATCTAAATACAACGACATGGTCCTGCGGTCCGCAGACCCGACCACACGACTCAACCGTCGCCTTGGCTCCTGCAGCGTGTCCAAGACGCTGCCGCCCGCAACCGTGCTTCCCACGATGTGAAACTGATGCCCATCACCACCAAAGAGTTTTGTGAAGACAGCTTCGGGTCGCGCCTCTGACACCGCGGGGATAGACGGCGTCACCCACGACAGGTGGTTCAGGTACTTCGATGCAGAACCATATTCAACCTGTTTCGCAATGTTTGGAACGTCTAGAGCAAGCTCAAGAGAAGGAAGTCGCGTGTACGGCTCGAAGGCCTTGGCTGCAACCTGATCAACAGTCTTGCCTAAGCAACATGGTCCTGATTCTGTCCAATGCGATTGAGTGCCGCTTAAAAAACCCGCATTCGCCGTCGCATGCCCACCAACCGTCGCGTGCTCTAATCCGACGTTAGTAAGAACGGTGACTTGACCGTTTAGATTGGATAGCGGTTCAAGACTTCGGGATAACGTTCCAAGTCCAACTGTCCGTCCGACCGGAGTCCACCCCGTCATGTCCGCTCCCATAGGCGTATAGACGAACCCGAGTCGATGTGGCGGCTTCGCGCTCGTACGGGCGAGTGCCGTCATAGGTGGCACCATTGCCTCCAGTAGTGGCAAAGCAACGGTGGCCCCGATACCGCGTAACACCGTCCGGCGCGAAAGAAAGGTCTTCGTAATAATCATGCAGTCTTCACAGATGACTCTAGTTAGTCACATTATTCTGGTAACGCAAACACGAACAACCCGTTCCCTCCAAGTGGTCGTTGTTTTTCCGGAATAAGTTGCGAGGGTATCGAACCCGTCCAACTCGCTCCTCCTGCGCCGGTTGGCACCGCGACATACTGTCGACCATCCACGGCGTACGTCGTGATAAATCCCTGCACGGACTGAGGCAACCGCGTTTCCCAAACGGTCTCCCCGGTCTCAGCATCAAAGGCAAATATTTGGCGGTCCCAACTACCGGCAAATGCTAGTCCTCCAGCCGTGGTCAGCGCAGCACTACTAATAGGCATTTGAAACCGACGTCGCCACCGTACTTCACCGGTGCGCATGTCCATTGCCAGAAACTCGCCAAGCTCTCCTTCACTCTGCGGATGAAAATGGTTCGTTCGTCGAACCGGACCTGTTCCACCACCACCTTCCACGCGGTCAACAGGCCCGAACGTGGCAGTTTCACAGTTGAGATTTATAGGAACGTAAAACGTCTCGAGGTCAGGATAATAAGACATCGCTCGCCAGCTCTTAAATCCTGCTGTGCTCGGACACCAAAATAGCTCTTTGTCGAGCTCAGGAATCATACCCTCTCGATACGCGACCGCCCCCGTAGTGGGGTCAACATCAGCAAACGTTTGGTACCCCAAGTCATGCGCATTTCGAAACCCACCGGTCGTAAGGTCGAGTTCCCACAGCACCGCCATCTTCCCCATTGTGAAAACCGACCGCTTGTCATCGTACGCCACGATGATTCGTTCGAACACTTCATCCATGTCAAGCGTCTCACCGGGCAAATGCTGGTAGTACCACTTCATTTCTCCGGTGTCAGGATCGAGAGCTAGCGTCGAATTGGTATAGAGCGCATCTCCATCAGTGCCGCGCGCCTCCCGTGCCCACGGCTTTGCTTGCGAAGTGCCATGGAACAGGGTGCGACTCACGGGGTCGTAGCTTCCGGGAATCCATGAATCACTCCCAGCACGAAACATCGACGGCAGGTCACCCCATGTATCTCCGCCGGGTTCACCAGGCAACGCCACGGTCGCAGTCCGCCATATCTCTTCGCCGGTCCGGGCATCGAGACCAACGATGGCACACGGTTCTTCTCGGTAACGCCCGCAACCGGTCAATCCAGAGATTACCTTGCCATCCGCAATAATCGAACCACTGGAATACTGAAAGCCAACCCCTTGTCCCACATCCGTGTCCCAGACTACTTCTCCATTTCTCGCATTCAGAGCAATAATGTGAGCATCTGCGGTATTGAGATAAATCTTGTCCTCATACATCGCGATATTTCGATGGGCACGGCCTGGTGGTGGACCACCGAAGCTGTTGCCAGGCGGTGGTGCATTCCGACGATATTCCCAGATAAACTCACCTTTTGCCGCATCAATGGCTTGGACAATCTCGCCTGGATTCGCGAGATACATCACCCCATTGTGCACAAGTGGGGTGGTCTGCTGAGATCCTTCGCCAAGACTCCACCCCCACGCTAATCTGAGCTCGTCAACATTCTCCGTCGTGATTTGGGTTAACGGGCTATGCCCCTGTCCATCAAGCGTACGGCGCCAACTCAACCAATCTGACGGGTCAGGATTCTGGAGCATTTCGTCTGTAACCGGGACATAATCCCGAACCTGTCCTAGCCCCATCGCCCCGGACAATATGCAGCTCGCTGCTAGTGCCACCGTCCATCGAGTACTCATAAGCGATTTCCACCCTTCGTTATGGCAAACCGTGCGCCCTACAGTCCCAACGTATTGCCGACATACTGAAACGTCTTCGCCGACGATCATAGTCGCCGACACACGTTACCACCACTTAAGCTAACGTCCTCGTCATAGAAAGCATCGAGTCTACTATTCCGCACTACAATTTCTTACATGATTCGTTCTATTGTGCGTTACGGAGACCGCACACTTCAAAACCCCGCCGAAGACGTTCCCGAGATTACTCCTGAGATACAGACCCTCATTACGGACATGATCGAGACCATGCATGCCGAATCTGGAGTCGGTCTCGCTGCCCCGCAAATAGGTATCCCACTCAGAATCTTTGTGGCAGACCCATCTGGCGGACACGATGAAAACCAGCTCGTCGTCATGGTCAACCCCGAATGGATCGAACAGCGTGGCACCCAACGCGAGGATGAAGGCTGTCTTAGCCTGCCTGGATTTAGTGCTCCGGTCCCACGACCACTCCATGCAACTGTCCGCGGCCTTGACCGCAATGGTACGTCTAGAGACATCGAAGGCACCGGGATTCTCGCCCGCGCCTTCGGGCACGAAATGGATCACCTCGACGGGTCATTGTTCCTTGACTATCTCCGAGGCATCCGGCGAGACATGATGCTGCGGAAAATAAAAAAGCTAAGACGGTCCGGTAAATGGTAAGGATTGTCTTTTACGGTACACCAGCATTCGCTGTACCGACGCTCAACATACTCTTGGAATCGTCTCATGAAGTTGTCGGCGTCGTCACACAACCCGACCGTCCCCGTGGTCGTGGCCGTCAACTGACGTACTCGCCCGTCAAGCAGTGCGCACTCGACACCGGCGTGCCTGTTTTTCAGCCTGAGCGTGCGCAGATTCGAAATTCTGATTTCCTAACCCAACTGCGATCGTTGAACGCGGACCTTTCCGTTGTCGTCGCTTACGGCCGTATCTTGCCGGATCCAGTACTCGAGGCGCCTCGACTCGGAACGATTAATGTCCATGCCTCTTTGCTCCCGAAATACCGCGGCGCAGCGCCAATCCATCGAGCAATCATCGCAGGTGAACGCGAGACCGGCATCACCATTATTCGACTCGTTCGTGAAATGGACGCCGGGCCAATGCTAGGAACGAGCCGGTGCTCAATCGAACCGAATCAATCAAGTAGCGACGTTGCAGCCGATCTCGCTACACTAGGCGCGCAGTTACTGATCGAAACCGTCGACGCACTGGCGGCCGGACGCGCCCAAGAAACGGCCCAAAACCATCGCGAAACGACGTTTGCTCCACC
>DTWD01000621.1 GCA_012963185.1 Acidobacteriota bacterium | reverse complement strand
GTCAGCGTAAACAGGGGAATGGAGGGCAGGTGGGGTTCAGTAGCTAGGTCGTATGCAAACAACGGAACGACGGCAGGATCAAAGCCATTCACCATGTACAAAAATGCAGCGGCACCGGCCAAAACAGAGAAGATCGGGGCTCCCGCAATCGCCGCAAGTACCAAGAGCACGACCCATGGCCAACCAGCTGCGCCATCAAAGGACTCCCACGAATATTCAAACAAACTGCCGGCGCTCATACCCAGCCATGCGACTACCCTCGGCCAAAAACTTCCAGCCGCCCATGCCAAACGCAACCCAATGCCTCCAAAAGCGACAGGCAACACCAGTTGAAACATCCACGACGGGATTCCGAGAGCAATCTCACGGCCAAATTCCATCTCAATCGCAACGACATCCAACGCAGCCCAAGCCAACAATGTCGAAACCATGGCCCCTACTGTTGCTGAAAAGGTTCGTGCGACTGTTCTAAATATGCCTTCTGGAATAAATGTGGCTGTTGTAAGAGCAATCAACTTACCGCTACGTGCCGCCACGCATGCACCAATAAATCCTACCCATAGAGTCAGATGCTCAACGAAAGGAATAGAACCCGGAATACCACCGGCAACAAAAGGTCGAACGACAATTTCAGCCAACGGCAACAGCATCATCAGCGCCAGCGAGACCGACGCTAGCCACTCTTCAGCCGTATGAATCACACTGACGGCTTGGATTTGGCGGTCAGCGTCAGAGTCGAACGATGAGGTCATCCGAACGTGATGGTATCAGAGGGTGGTCAGCAGAGACCTGTAGCGACTGGATACGGATGGAATGAACAGCAAATAACTTATTAACGGCTTCGGTATCGGTTTCGGGCTTCGACGGCCGCATCATAGATGTCCCCCGGAACCATACTACCTCTCCAAGATGCCGTCAGATTCTCTGCTTCGGACCGAAACACTGCCGCTTGAGACTCGTTAACGCCGGCAACATTGAGCCCACGGGACTTCATTTCGCGAACCGCTTCATCGTCCTGCTGCGGCACCTCAATAAACATCGACTGCTGCGTGTCAGCTGCCACATCCAATATGGCCTTCTGATCTGCGTCACTGATACGTTGCCAGGCACGTTGACTCATCACCGTGGCGCCGAACAATGGAGCAAGTGGCACGTCCAGCATGTGTGATGTCTGTCGGTACCATTGAAACACGAGCGCGCTGTAGGGCGAACTAGGGTACGCATCTATTAAGCCAGTATTAAGGCCCATAAGCACGTCAGTTAAAGCTAATGGCACCGGCTGGAAACCGTTTTCCTTATACCAATTCACGACACCATCATCACCCGCCGACGTAAAGAGCTTGGCTCCGCGAAGATCGTCGAGAGTGCTGATCGATGTACCCGAAAAAATGTGTACCCAGCCACCATGTCCCCAGTTAAGAAGTACTAAATTATTCTCGGCAAGCACAGCACGAAGACGAGGAGTTAAATCCTCCAACACCTGCACCGCTTCGGCCTCAGATTCAAAGAAAAATGGCACGCCAAAAACATTGAAGGCTTCGTCGATTTCCTGTAAACCTAATGGTGACAGTGCCGCAACCTGAGGGTTATTCATACGCATGCGGCGAAGTAGTGTCGACTCGTCTCCGGACGAGGGTCGGACTTGCAAACGAACCCGACCGCCTGTTGCCTGCTGCCAGCCATTTGCCATCTCCTTAAGTGACCGATCCCAAAGAGAATTAGCGGGCAACACACTCCCAAGACGCAAACGTGCGGTCTGCGCTCCGAGAAGAATTGGAGTAATAAGCAACACTGAGAGAACTGCGAGCCGGAACGTCTTTATCATTGGATCTCCTCGTCTACTCCAGACTCATCTTGATCGAATTCATCGAGCGGTGCAAAAAACAGGTCATCAACATGGCTCAACAACATGCGTGCCTGCTGTTGTGACAGCGTGTTCAACAACCTATTACTTGGTTCTTCTTCAATATCAATCGCAACAGCTGCCTCGAGTAACTCAATAAACTCCTGCCGATTTTCTTCGGCAACAGATACACCAAGGGCCATTGCCACATAGGGCCCGGCATCCAATCCCTCTGACAACTCCACAGCACGTTCAAAATGTTCACGCGCTTTGACGTACGAGCCTCCTAGTGCATCACCCACAGACTCAAGAGTAATGAATGCAGTGTGCAGTGAACCCCGATTGTAATCTTCGTCAAGTTCGATGGCCCGGTCCAGAAGTGCCCGAGCGCTAGGTAGATCCGCTACAAGCGCGGGTTGGTCAAGTCCTAATGAAATCCCGAGCATCCATGCACCGCCAAGATAGTACAAAGCTTCGACATCATCAATCTCAAACGCTGTGACTGCAGTGGAAGGTTCTGTCACCAAGCGCGCGCTCATGCCCGGGTGCTTCAGCTCAACAGCACGGCTCCCAAAATCTCTTGCGCGGAGATACATACGGAGCGCTCGATTGTTTAAATCACGTGCTAATTCGTAGTCCTCCCACTCAGCAAGTACCGCGTCATGTTGGAGAAAGGCGCTCGCATAAAGCACAAACCCAGAGTTTGCAAACGCCAGAGCATCCCTATGCTCCGGGTCCGCTTCAATGATTGATTCAATGGTCTTTAACAAAAAAGGCAATGCCGCTCGGGCTAGTTCGGGGTCTTCTTCTGAAAGATAAACCGCAGGATTGACCAGCGTGGGTAGTACTGCGTTGACTGCCATTGACGACAGGGAACACCCGTGGCACGCAACCGCAGCAACCACAATGGCTGCGCGCGCTCGACGTCCCAAACGAGTTGTCTGTGACCTCACCACAAATCCACCCAACGATGGATCATATCAGCGGTTTATACCGATTGGTCGACGCGAACCACGTATCATCAAGAAGAGCAAATGAGTGAATTCGTGCAGATTCCATCAGGATGGTTCGATATGGGCTCTGAATCCGGCCAACCTGACGAACAACCAGAACACCGCGTGTGGGTCGGTACATTCGAATTGGCAATCGATCCAGTCACGCGGGCTGAATACCGTCCTTATCTTGCGGCCACGCAAACCCCTACCCCCCGTGAGTGGGAAAATCCATTATTTAGCGGTCCAGACAAACCCGCCGTCGGTGTCAGTTGGAATGACGCGTATTTGTTTTGCCTGTGGCACTCATCCTGCTTCTCGACCCCCCCCGTCCGCCTCCCAACTGAAGCCGAATGGGAGCGAGCGGCACGCGGTCACCGGAATGGAGAAGATTATCCATGGGGTAAGTCGATCCCGAGCTGGATACCAAACGGTGGCGATGGTCCTCTTGATGGACCATGGCCAGTCACACTTGGGCCAGCAAACGATTTCGGCATCCGCGGAATAGCCGCCAACATACATGAGTGGTGCGCAGATTGGCACTCCCGTACTTTCTATGCAGAGTCACCAGTCCGCAAACCAGTCGGTCCACCTGCCGGGCATCGTCGAGCATCACGAGGAGGCTCTTGGCGACATGCCCGCACCATTAGTCGCGTATCGGCGCGAAGCAAACTAGCTCCCACATACCAGTACACAGACTATGGCTTCCGATTAGCACGTGATGTCTGAGTGGGATCTTGCGTTAACGGTCACGCGTGCTGTGGCATCAGCAGGAGGACAAGCGCTCATCGTTGGCGGTTGGGTACGCGACCGCTTGCTCGATACACCTTCAAAAGACATCGACTTGGAAGTCTATGGACTACCCGCTGACAGACTGCACGAAATTCTCGAAACTCTCGGACCCGTCAACACCGTTGGTAGTAGCTTCACCGTCTACAAACTCGGTCCACTAGACATCGCACTTCCTCGGACCGAATCCAAAATAGGCCGAGGCCATCGTGGGTTCAGTGTCACGGGTGATCCCGGTCTTTCCATTGCCATCGCCTCACGCCGTCGAGACTTCACCATCAACGCTATCGCTTGGGACCCGCTTACCGACACTTACTATGACCCACACAATGGACAACGTGACCTCGATGAACGCCGTCTACGTATGGTCGATCCCTCAACTTTTGGAGATGACAGTCTTCGCGTGTTACGCGCCCTTCAGCTGTCGGCACGTCTCAAATTCGATCTCGATGCTAAGACAACCGATGTCTGCCGACAGATTCCTCTTGACGATCTACCAGCGGAAAGAATTTGGGGTGAGTTTGAAAAACTCTTATTGCAAGCCGAACAACCATCGCTGGGATTAACTCTCGCACGAACCATTGGAGTGGTAGACCAACTCTTTCCAGAATTACGCACACTCATAGACTGTCCTCAGGAACCAGAGTGGCATCCCGAAGGTGATGTCTGGACGCACAACCTTCTTGTCGTCGATCAGGCTCGCAAGCAAATTCACGATTTGCCTCACCCTAAACAAGTCGCGCTGATGCTGGGAGCGGCCTGCCACGACTTCGGCAAACCGTCGACAACCGCAAGAATTGACGGACGGATCCGGTCGCTCAACCATGAGGCAATGGGCGTCAAGCCAGCGACTATGTTCTTAGACCGCCTGCAGATATATAAACTCAACGGCTATGACGTGCGGACCCAGGTACTAGGTCTTGTTGCACACCATCTTAAGCCGGGCATGTGGCATACCGCTCGCGATGGCGTAGGTGATGGAGCCTTTCGTCGACTCGCGCGCAAGGTTGATCTCGATCTCCTGACCCGAGTTGCCACCGCAGATTGCCACGGGCGAGACGGAACGTTCGATTGTTCGGCAATGGCATGGTTTCGATCCCGGGCAGAAGCGCTAGGGGTTCAAAACGCCCCCCCAGATCCAATTCTGATGGGCAGACATTTGGTTGGCCTCGGTCTCGCCCCAGGTCCGCACTTTGGCAAGGTATTGCAAGAAATTTATGAGCGTCAACTTGATGGCGAAATAACTTCTGTCGACGAAGCGACCACTGCTGCGAAACTGCTACTCGCAACTCGATCTATCCGTCTCGGCAAACAAACTGACGAGTAATTCGTGCGTGATATTGCCACCACTCAAAACAGCCACGGTCATGCCTTGATGAGCTAATCGCGCTCCACCCGAAGCGAAGAGAACCGCAGCCGCCGTAGCTGCACCACTCGGTTCAACCACTAGCTTCGCAGTAATCATTAGCCACTTTACTGCCTGTATGATTTCTTCATCTTTCACGGTAATGACGTCATCGACAAACTCAGTAACGTGAGCAAAGGTCAAGTCACCAGGGCGAACCGGAAGAAGACCGTCCGCCACGCTTTGCACTCGCTCCAACGTCACGGGCTTACCAGTAGTGATCGAAGCACACATTGCGGCTCCTCCTTCCGGCTCGACGCCGACTACGCGAACGCCGGGTTGCATTTGCTTTACCGCCGCACCAACCCCCGCAATGAGGCCACCACCTCCAATAGGCACGTAGACCGTTGATACTTGGTCACAGTCCTCTAATATCTCCACTCCAACCGTGCCCTGACCAGCAATGATCTCTGGATGGTCAAATGGTGGAATTATCATGAGACCACGAGCCTGCGCTTCCGCTTCCGCTCGCTCTCTTCGTGCAATTGACGTAACCCCTTCAAAAAGTACTTCCGCACCGTAAGAACGTGCTCCATTAACTTTTATACGGGGTGCCGTTTCCGGCATTACTACAACTGCTGGAATTTGGAGCTGTCGCGCCGCATAAGCCACTGCCTGCGCGTGATTACCAGACGAATACGTAATAACCCCACGTCCAGGACATTCGTGTGTTAACTGCACGATTGTGTTGTACGCCCCGCGAATTTTGAACGCACCTGCGACCTGAAGATTCTCACACTTGAGCATCAGTGGGCACTGGGCTTTTTCAGACACATCAATTAATGGCGTGCGGTGCACAATCCCTTGTATACGTTCCGCTGCAGCCCGAATTGCCTTAAGGCGAACTGTGTTTGTCATTCCCAAAACCAAAAATAAGCGACACCGTATACTGGACCCAATGCTCTGCCTTTCAAATCAATCACCTGTACGATGCTTCGCTGTCATGTTTTTGACCTTTGGGTTCGTGGCACCTACAACCGCCCAACCACCGCAAGAACCTATCGGACTGTACGTTATCGATCTCCAAGGATCTTTCGTCCCATTTAGCCGAAACGTTGAACTTGCTGAAAACAGGGAGCTTAACCCACCAGATACACCTGGTGCTGGAGCAGGATATCAGGTTGGTGCTCACGTCTATCCATTTCGATGGCACATCATTACTTTCGGCATCGGTGCAAGTTTTCATTCGTCTCTGGCTGACCAAAGACCTGGCGAACGGTCACCAAATCCAGATGGCCCAACATTGAGAAAACGATTCACAGCCGTAGCACCGCAACTCTCGTTTAACTTTGGTGGTCGTGACGGCTGGAGCTACCTCAGCGGCGGCATCATGCCGTCTCGCCTCTCACTCTTTCCATTGAATACGGAATCGCCTGAACAGAAAACGTCTGGAACTCTCAACTACGGTGGCGGTGTTCGCTGGTTTATCAACGATCGCGTTGCCTTTTCGATCGATCTTCGACTGTACGCAATTAGTCCGATCGAGCAGGTTGGCGACACCCCTGGTTCTCCTCGAATGACGCAAATGACATTAAACGTCGGAGCCTCATTCAGATAGAGCACACTGCATCTACTTCTATGTAGTTGAAGTTTGCAATGATATTGCTTCCATGCCACGCGAAACACTGATTGATTTCTTTAAAGACCGGATTCGGTCCGACAAGACTTTCCTTATCTACGACGGTGGCTATCGAACTCACCGCTACTCATATGACGAAGTTCGGCGCGCTGCTTGTCACTTAGCGAACCGGCTCGTATCCGCGGGATTAAGCCCCCGAGACAAGGTCATTATCTGCGGAGACAATCGTGCCGAGTGGATTGTCGCCTTCTGGGGTTGCCTCCTAGCACGTGTTATCTGTGTACCCATAGACTTCCGCGCATCACCCGAATTTTTAAAACGAGTGGCAAGTCTCGTTGCAGCACGAATTGTCATCGCGGACAAGTCACTGGCCGCGAACAATCTGACTTCGTTGGACGTCTGGCCAATAGAGACTCTTCTTACCAAGGAAAGCACCGCCTCACGAAGTCACGAAGATATCAATGCCGATCTGACATCTCGAGATCTCGCGGAAATCATATTTACCTCCGGTGCAACCTCAGAACCGAAAGGCGTCGAGATTACACATAGCAACGTAATGGCGAACATCGTTCCCGTGGAACAGGAGATCACAAAGTATCTGAAATATGGTCGGCCATTTTTTCCGCTGCGGTTTTTGAATCTCCTTCCGCTAAGCCACATGTTTGGTCAGGCGATGGCCACCTTTATCCCACCGATGCTCGACAGCATTACAGTCTTCATGCGTGGGTTTAACCCGACTGACATTGTGCGACAGATACGCTCACAACGAGTCTCAGTTCTTGTCTGCGTGCCAAAGATCCTCGACGTGCTCCGTAAACACATCGAAAGTCAAATACCTGAAGCCAGTGAACCAGCGGTGGCGAACGAACATGTTGCAAAGAGATGGTGGCGGTACCGTAAAGTCCATAAACTCTTCGGCTACAAATTCTGGGCATTCGTCGTTGGGGCGGCCCCGCTTTCCGAAGATCTCGAGCGGTTTTGGTCAAAACTTGGTTTTCTCGTGATTCAGGGTTACGGACTGACAGAAACTGCACCTATTGTCACGCTCAACCATCCGTTTAGAACACGCCAAGGTTCTGTTGGGAGCCCAATCGGAGGCGTCGAAATCAAGATTGCCGAAGACGGAGAGATCCTTGTAAAAGGCGGAAACGTCACCAGCGGCTACTACAATGCTCCAAAAGAAACAGCTTCAGCATTCGAAGATGGATGGTTTCACACCGGAGACATTGGCTCAATCGACCCAGATGGCCGTCTGAGTGTTCGCGGACGTAAGAAAGAAATGATCGTGACTCCGGAAGGACTGAACGTCTTTCCTGAAGACGTCGAACGCGCCGTGCATGGTCGACCCGGTGTCCGAGACGTCGCGATCGTTTCTGAAAACCTCAGTGGAGAAGAACGCGTTCATGCCGTACTTCTTCTGGAAGATAATGCAGATCCTGACACAATTATTCGTGACGCTAACGCTATGCTTGAAAACCATCAACGAATACGTAAGTACACCGTTTGGCCGGAAACGTCTCTACCAAGAACAGAGGGAACTCAAAAACTCAAACGGCAGGCACTCAAGCAATGGCTTCAAGGTAATGTTTCGCACGACAAACGCAAACCATCAGATTTCGAAACGCCAATCGACACGGTATTGGCTAAATTTGCAGACAACCGACACCTCAGTAATAGCACAACGCTAGACGAGATTGGCCTAAGCTCAATCGAGCGTATTGAATTGATGCTGGCGCTTGAGCGAGTATCCGAACAGTCCGTTGACGAAACCCTGTTTGATGGACTGACCACAATCGGGACCCTCAAAACCGCACTAAAGAATCCACAAATAGAGCGAACCACACAAAAACTAACACACAGCCTAACTACTGCCGACCCGATCGCTTTTCCCATATGGAACCAGTCACCTCTGGCCCGATCCCTTCGCGGTATGGCGCTGTCCGCATTCCTTCTCCCATTAACACGACTCTTTGCTTGGGTCACAGTTGATGGCGCTGACAATGTTGAGGTTGCAAACGGTCCGGTTCTCTTCGCGGCTAACCATCAAAGCCACTTGGATGCACCCGTGATTCTGACCGCACTTCCCCATAACCGCCGACGCTCAGTCGCGACAGCAGCCGCGCTTGAGTGGTTTTCGGCACATTTTCATCCTCTTCGCTTCTCGTGGTGGAAAAGAAAAAGGAGCAGTCTGTCTTACTACCTCACCGCGCTTTGTTTCAATATTGTCCCGTTGCCCCAGCGGGAAACAGGGACACGTGAAGCCATGCGCTACCTTGGCACGCTACTTACCAACGGTTCATCAGTTTTAATTTTCCCGGAAGGACGCAGATCAAAAACAAAAGTTATCAACCAGTTTCGTCCAGGCGTTGGAATGCTCGCGTCACAACTAGAAGTACCGGTAATCCCGGTTCGGATCGAAGGCATCAACAACATATGGCCAGAAGGACGACGATTGCCTCGAGTTGGGCGCGCGCGCGTCACATTTGGTTCTGCGATGTGGTTTAGTGGCTCCGATTATGAAGAGATTGCACGACGGATAGAAGATGCGGTTAAAGAACTTTAAAGATATTTTCCGCTATTCGCACGAATTTGATCTCACAAGTTGATGCTCCCCAAAAGTCATCAATTATTAATTAGCGCCTAATTACTCGCTAAACTCGCGCGCCAAGTCTACCCATTCACCTTCGGGTTCAAGTTCCTGATAACTTTGCCAGTGCGGTTTCGCAGCGGAAGACAGACCCATTTTCTCTAGCGTTACCGCCAAATAGAAGTGAGCATCTGCGTAGGTACTCTGAAGGCGTAACGCTTCACGATAATATTGAACCGCGTTCCTATAACGACCAACGTCATGGTGAATATTTCCCAAGTTGAAGGACGCCTCAAAACAGTCGACCTCAAGTGTAATGGCTCGCTCATACAATGCCTGCGCTTCAACTAATTGGTTTTGCGCGTAATGAATATTGGCAAGATTCACCAAAGCAGGCACTAATGATGGATCGAGAAGCAGAGCTTTTCGATACGCAACAGCCGCTCTTTCAGGATCAGCTTCCGGCCCTTCATCCAGGTCTGAACCCTCATGGAAAAAACGAGTGGCAAGCTTTGATGGTGTCTCTTGATCTCTAACTAATTTTTCATTGGATTCCCGATCGAGTTCTTTAAGTAGAAAAACTTTCGCCGGTCTAGACTCACTCCGGACTGCATTAAAATCAAGCGAAAGTTGTCCATCCTGACCAGACAACACCGCGCGTACTGCTCCTCTAAAAGACACGCCTTGACTAAGTTCATCATGAACGTGCTTAACGATAGTCACATCTCCAAAGCTATAGTACGACTCAGCGTTTGTTTGAATTACAGGTCTAATTAAATCCCACTTCCTCAGGTAACGAAGATGCTCATCTCTAATCAGAGGATATAAGTCACGAATCTGCCGAAGACCATGATAAAACCGTTTCAGAGACTCACTAGACCTTAACCCTGCGAGCCGACAAAATTCTTGTTCAGGAACAATTGAAATTAACCCAGGAGACCGTTGATTCAATTCTTCAGCTTTACGAAGCTTGCTACTTTTCTCATCAATTGAGTCATCACCAACTACGAGCATCGTTGTCCGAGCATTCACTTCCTGCTGGAAAATCCCTCCGAGTCGGTCGACAAGAGCATTCGCTTCCCGTCGTCCAACTGATGACAATTTTCCAGTAAAAGCGACGCATTGACCTCTGAAAGAGAGATCTTTCGTGTCGGATGGGGACTGCCTAGATTGAGAAGTCATCGGGTCGAGATCGCAATTAGCAGTAACTGGTCAAAAAAATAAATCAACGCGTGTCGACGGGTGGAAACATGAGGTAGATTGATCATAAAGTCAACCGTCAATCTTTATTACGACATGGCACTTACGAATACTATTCTGGCCGGCGATATTGGTGGCACAAAGACATTACTTGGTTTATTCAAGCGTAACAGTCATCGACCGCAACCTCATGTCATTACTCGTTACTCGACACGAGAATACGCCAATCTTGGCGAAATCCTGAGGGAGTTTATCTGTACGTATGCGGATGGCACGAATATTGACGCTGTCACTCTCGGCGTAGCAGGACCAGTCCGTAGTGCCACATGTGAGATAACAAATGTTCCGTGGCGAATCGAATCGACAATTGTCTCGGATGTTCTCAACGTCCAGTTACCGCACGTCCAGTTAATTAACGACGTCGAAGCCATGGCCCACGCGATTCCGTTCGTAGGTTGTGACGAAATTACAACACTCCAAAGAGGCAAACCCGACCCAGAAGGTAACGCTGCGTTGATTGCCCCCGGCACAGGTCTGGGTGAATCTGTACTGACCAGGGTCAACAACCAATTCGTTTCGATCGCTGGAGAACCAGGACATACCGATTACGCTCCAAGGACCCCTCAGGAAATTCTTTTTCTGCAAACAATAATCAGTCGATTTGGGCGAGCATCATATGAACACGTGCTATCAGGCCGGGGTCTTACGCTGCTGCACTCATTTACCCATGACACCAAACCATGTGATGTTATAAAAGGCACCAACGTGCCGGAGGCCAGTGAAATTACCGCCGTAGCTATGCAAGATGGATGTGATCGCTGCGCCGCAGCTTTAGAGATGTTTATTAGCGCTCTTGGATCCGAGTCAGGCAACCTCGCTCTGCGTTCTGTGGCAACTGCTGGGATCTACATTGCTGGTGGAATCGCGCCCAAGATACTGAAAAAGCTTAGGAGCGATACTTTTCTTGATGCCTTTCGTGCCAAGACACCAATGGAAAATATTCTGTCTGATATTCCCGTCCATGTAGTGCTCCCGGAAAATCTGGCGTTACTTGGGGCCGCCGTTGTGGCCTCTCGACTTAGTATCGAACAATCAGAATTGAGTAAATAACCAAGATGACGAATACTTAGTTAACTGCCACTCGCGAACTAAACCACCATCGAATGTAACAATAGCTAAGAATGCTTAATGTTCATCAAAAACAGTGAATTCTATACATCAAATCAAGTGTCGGCGTCTGAGGTGGCTCTGGGTTATTGTCATATTAATCTTTGTTTCTACCAGTCTCGGATACTTAGGCAAAGGTAGCCTGATCTATGCAGGCAAGCAAAACGAAACATACCGTATTCGGCAACGTAAACAAATGGTAGAAAAACAAATCCGACAGCGCGGCATCAAAGACGAAAACGTGCTGGCTGCAATGAAATCGGTGCCCCGTCATCTTTTCGTGCCACACAGTCTTGCGAACCGTGCGTACGAAGACAATCCACTCCCGATTGGATTCGACCAAACTATTTCCCAACCTTACGTAGTTGCTTACATGACTGAGACGGCAACTCTTACCAAAGAAGACAAAGTTTTGGAAATAGGAACAGGATCGGGCTATCAAGCCGCGGTACTCGCAGAGATCGCATCAGAAGTTTTTTCAATTGAGATACTTCCTGAGCTCGCTACTCGTTCTCGTAATCTACTTAACAATTTGGGATACCTCAACCTCACAGTTAAATCAGGAGACGGCTACCGAGGATGGCCCGAGGAAGCACCTTTCGACGCCATCATTGTCACCGCAGCGCCAGACCACGTACCGCCTGCACTAATCGAGCAACTGGCGGTTGGAGGCAAAGTCGTGATTCCAGTGGGTCGACTTCAACAAGAGATAACCATCGTCACGAAAACCGATGACGGGACATCAACTGTCCAAACGCTTCCGGTACGGTTCGTGCCTATGACCGGCGAAGCTAAGGTTCGGGAAATAGGCCACTAGATTGCCAGTGTTCGTTCTACAGCACGGGCGCCAATGGCTTCTTTGAAGCAATAGAAAGTTGGTCAACAGTGCGTTCCGCCGCCTGCGAAAAAGCTTGCCCGCCTGGCGAATCTGGCTCAACACTGACAATAGGCGCACCAGTGTCACCGCCGACCCTTATCGGCGTACAAAGCGGAATTTGGCCTAGAAAAGGAACGTTTAGTTCCTCAGCAATCTGCACGCCACCACCTTTCCCAAATAAGTCCGCCTCTTGCTCACACCCAGGACAAACGTAATAGCTCATGTTTTCGATAATTCCAAGTGTCGGGATATTCAGCTTTTCGTACATCGCAACTGCTCGGCGGCTATCAGCAAGCGATACCTTCTGAGGCGTCGTGACAACGACCGCCCCTGAGACAGGAACCGTTTGACTAAGACTCAGCGCCACGTCGCCTGTGCCCGGAGGCATATCTACTACAAGATAATCAAGTTCGCCCCACCTCACGTCTTGGAGAAACTGACGGACAACACCATGCAACATCGGACCGCGCCAAATAAGAGGCGCCTTCTCGTCGGCGAGAAAGCCCATTGAAACAACCCGAATACCGTATTTTTCAGCTGGCACAATTTTCTTGCCATCCGACTCTAGTTGAGACGAAATACCAAGCATCATTGGCACATTCGGCCCATAAACATCGGCATCGATAATACCTACTCGATTCCCAGACTTCGTAAGAGCAATCGCGAGATTCACCGACACCGTGGTCTTACCAACGCCCCCCTTACCAGCACCGACTGCGATGATATGTTTGACGCCAGGAATTGCACGACTGACGGCACCAGGGGGAGCCTGACTTGTCGGGCCGGCTGGAGTTGCCATTGGTAAGGTCATTCTCTTGGGCTGGTTTGACTCATCGGACATAACAGACAACCTTAGCGGCTTAACCGCTTGTTTCGGAATTTCAGAAAATCGAACTTTACAGTCTGCATAAATTACTTAACACCTAACTTTCACATATAGAAACGATTCTCACTTTAATCGCGGATTTCGATTAACGCTTCTATTCGGGTTGAAGACGAGTACGGTAGCCTGAACGAAAAATGGAGAAGGCTACCATGCCGCACGCCAGCTGGAAGATTCAATGTAACTGAATGAGGAACCTGTCCCTTGCCAGCACCGCAACAGACCCCACAAGGCGCAAACGATAACTCTCCCCGACCGCCACAAACAGGACATGTCTCACTAATAGAAAGATTAAAGGGAACCCGAGCACCAACATGTGCCTGGCGTGACGACAACTCTATCCTCGTATGTTGAACCACTTCCAGACTCGAGTCAAAAGATCCCCAAAAAGCCTTACGCATTTCAGAAACAAACGCCGACGTGGACGGAAATCCTACTTCAACATCACATCCAAGACGCTTTGCCTGATAGTTAGTTGGATGAATCAGTAGACGCGGTGACGCTACACGCGTCTGGCGCACTAACTTCCAGTAGTCACGCCGGTGTAGTTGGATGTCTTGTTCTAAGAAACGGCGAGGGGACCCAGGAATATCGAACACAGTTTGTAAGATAGAAAAGGATTAAAAAGGAATGGCGAGTCGAAGCTTCTGTCGGTCTCCCGCACTAAGAGTATCGAGATCAACGCTGGACTCACATTCTTCGCACAACAGTTCCAGCACAGTCGGTTCTACGTTACCCTCATCCTTTGGGTCAAAGCGAGGGCTTTCACCTGCCTCTACCACCTCAATCGCCGTGATTTGGATCGTCTTTATCTGAAAACTCTTCTTATTTCCGCAATCAGCGCATATCAGTGACATCTCCTAAATTCTACACTACTGATTGCCTTGTCTCAGCCAAAACGAGGCAAGAAACGACGAGTTGATATAGCATCACGATATTACTAGCTGATTACTAATGAGCGATTACGCCATCCACAGCGAAGCACGTGCCGGACACTGGGTCGCCTGGGTCACCAGCGCCGGCGACTCCAAGCCAGCTGGGTCCGTGATACTACCAGGGCAGACCCAAGAGGAAGCCGAATCTAACGCTCAGCGTTGGATTGAACGGCTCACGCAGGACTCTAGCCTTCTTAGGCTATAAATGTTCAGGAAACAAACGCTAGCGACTGCTGTGTAGACTGAGTGAGTCTCTGGGTTCATCGATACTCAACACATGACCAGCATGGTGCTCAGACATTGTGCAGTGGGGTCCCTTAGCTTCAAGGGCTATTAAATCCACGTCTATTGATGAAGCGCGATAGTCAGCTGCGATACAACCGCATGGCAGCGCCGCAAGCGTTAAAAGTTCGAACGGTCCTCTCATAGGAGAAGAATTGGGCAATATCGACAATTTTTTCTTTCCGCGGCCGGCAAATGCTTCCTGGTTGGATCCAACCACCTCGACCGCCCCCTGATAAGAATTATCGGTTAGCAACTGCCTTGACCACAGGTCACGAACTTCACGCTATGTTACGAATCCGCCAAGTTATTTATGGAGTCGTTTCCGAAGATGTTGGTAGGACCGCGAAACGATGAGAGTAGCCACTCGGCCCTATCCATCTGGCCCCATCAGAACCGACAGCAGTCTCTATAGAGAACAAGAATGATCCCGGAAGAACCTCAGCAAGACTACCGCGACTAGATTTAATCGATGAACCATTCGTACCAATCTGTTCTCAAGACGATCGCCGGTACGATTTTCGCTCCGCCTCTCGAAACAAGCATCAGACGAACTTGTTCCGAAGCCGACCAGGTAGGAACAATGACCGCTGCTGCTGACCGTCTTCTCGGTTCGAGCTCGACAATCGCTTCCTGAATACACCGCTGGAAATCTCGCAGCGTTGAAACTCAGAATAGTCGAACTGCCCGACGATTAATCACATCGTATTGTGAACCATCAAGCGTTCAACATGAAGACGAAATCAAATTCACTAGATCATCACTGGCATCAAATATTGATAGATGCCCGAAGGTAGCAATACTTTTTTAGTACACTCCAAACAGAAAAAGAGCCGCCGCATTTCAAAACCAGAGAAAACTCAAAATAGAAAGACTGTGGAAAAACTGTTTATGCCCTGTGGAAACAATGCGGACAAATTTTTTTTTCTTTTAATTTACTCTAAGAATTGTGTTGTGCTTGCCTGTGGATGATGCCTTCGCGTATTGCTTCGCTTGAAATTAGGCTCCAAATGAATAGAATTCCCCGGTCCAACTTTTCACATAACGACACATTGACACCTTGAAACTGTGACCGTCCATCACTTTAAAGAAACGATCAACGGGTACCAATACGAGATCGCAGTCACCCCGACACACGGAAACCGCTGGCGAGCTTATCTTGTTCGAAATGCCGGCGGTCCTGGTGCGCTGATGCCTTTCTATGGTGGAACACCAAAAGAGGCGGTCACAAGTCTGGTTTCATGGCTGTCGCTGGCACATCGTGTTGCAACAGATTCGGTATAGTACGCACTACTAGTTATTACAAATAGTTAATGCGTCTATCTGTTCGATTCTTCGTAGCAGCAGGGCTTTACCTCATCGCAGCGAACGAATGTTTCGCAGGTGAACAATTAGTCGACCCACCGGTAGTTCGACTAATCGCTACAGGCGGCACAATTGCGAACCATCCGAACGGACGATTAACTGCTGATGAACTCGTTGCATTAGTCCCCTCCCTAAGCCGATTCGTCTCTGTCGAAACCGAGCAATTCACCAATATCTCCAGTAGCGCCCTCAGTTTGGACCAATGGTTGGAACTTTCGAATCGACTAAATATAATCCTTGACGAACGCCCCGATCTCAACGGAATCGTCCTAACAACTGGAACTGATACGCTTGAAGAAACAGCGTATTTTCTTAATCTGACCGTAAAAACAGACCGACCGGTTGTAGTGGTTGGAGCAATGCGAACACCGGATGAAGTCGGCTACGACGGGTCTGCAAATCTGCTCGACGGATTTAGAGTAGCAGCTGCCTCAGCGTCCAGGGGGCGAGGAGTGCTTGTCGTATTGAACGAGCAGATTCACGGAGCACGTGACGTAACGAAGACTCACGCACAACGATTAGACACTTTCGATTCAGGACTATACGGACCAATGGGTTCTGTGGAATCTGACCGTATCGTCTATTATCGCCGACCGATGCGACGGCACACCCGCCGCACGGAATTTGACCCATCGACGATTGACCGCTTACCCCGGGTCGACATTGTAATGAGTTACCTCGGAGCAACTGGCAATCTCATCACTGCCGCGCATCAGAACGGTGCAGAAGGCCTAGTTATTGCCGCCGCTGGGGCTGGATCGACAACCCCAAGTCAGAGCGACGCTCTCCAGAAAGTAATTGACGCCGGCCTGACAGTCGTTATCACTACAAGAACAGGCGCAGGACGAATACCCGCTCGCCGCTCCCTCACTAATTCTGCTGGAAATAGTCCAAGCTGGCGATACGCAAATAACCGTGTATCAGGGAATGATTTATCACCGATTAAAGCACGCGTCCTTCTCATGCTTGCACTGTCTAAGACTTTAGACAGCATGGAGATACGACGGATGTTTAGTGTTTACTGACAATTAGATGGTGGACCAGACGGGGGTCGAACCCGTGACCTCGTGAATGCCATTCACGCGCGCTCCCAACTGCTCCACTGG
>DTWD01000620.1 GCA_012963185.1 Acidobacteriota bacterium | reverse complement strand
TCGAAACGAACTTTAGTTACTAGTCTTACCTTTGTCCTTGGCTTAATCGTTGGAGGCCTTGCCATTGCCTTGCGGTCGGCGCCACCACCCCAGACACGGACTAGCCATGCACTGTCATTACACATACCAGAAGACCGACAACTTCTAGATATTGCGATCTCACCCGACAGTTCTCTGCTTGCGTACACAGCCATTACTGACGGACGCACGCGGTTATACCTGAGACCAATCAATCGATTTGATGCAACAGAAGTAACAGGTAGCATCGGAGCCACACAACCATTCTTTGCTCCAGATGGTTCATCAATTGGATTTTTTGCCGACGGTTTTCTTAAAACCACGAGCCTTTACAGTAACGGGACTTCCCCTTTCACCATCTGTGCTGTTCCCGGAACTCCAGCAGGCGCCGCTTGGCGCACCGATGACGTAATCGTCTTTGCAGGTCCAGGGGCAACAGGACTGCGCGAGGTCGCAGCCACAGGTGGAACACCGGTGATGCTTACGGCCATTGACAAAGATGCTGGAGAAACTGCGCACGGTTGGCCTTCGGTCATTAATGACCGCTTTCTTCTTTTCACCGTTAGCAGGCACGGGTACGACCCGCGGTTAACACTTCTTGATCTTGAGACTAAAGACACGCGCCCTCTCCGATTGGCGGACGGTGGGGGCTTCGTCGTAACGCCATCAACTATTGTGTTTGCTCGCCGGGGTGAACTCTTTGCGGCACCACTTGAACTCGAGAACCCTCAAAGCGCGCCGGCACCAAAGCCCATTTTGAACGGTGTCGGAAGCAGTGCCATTGGATACCAAGGACTCGGCAGGGCACGATTCTCGGCGGCTCAGGATGGAACAATGGTCTTCATCCCACCGCCAGCCGATGGCGCCGGAAATCAACTCGTGTGGGTTGACCGAGGTGGTCAAGCCACAGTTCTTGACGATGTAATCGACGAACATGGAACACCACGACTCAGCCCCGACGGCCGGAAGGTGGCATTCAGCGCGATGAGCGCACTTTTTCGACGAGACCTTTGGTTGTATGACTTGTCATCCCAGCGTCGCCAGCAAATCACACAAGATGCCGGTGACAATCACTCACCACTATGGTCAATCACCGACCCAATCCTGACCTTTGCATCTTCGCGTAGCGGACTACAACGACTCTTTCAAATAACGCTCCCCAGTATGGACACCACTGGTCCACTTTTTGAAGGTGACCTTCGTACGCCCGGTTCATGGTCGCGAGATGGAAAAAACTTGGCGTTTCATGAAGTACACCCATCGCGCGGACGAGACATTTGGACTTGGTCCATTGAGCGGGGTGCTGAACCATGGCGCGCGACGGACTATAACGAACGCGCCCCTCGCTTTTCCCCTGATGGCCGCTGGATCGCGTACGTCTCAGACGAAGAAGGAGAAGGAAACCAGGTCTATCTGCGAAGCAGTGTTGGTGACCCACTATTAGGTCTTGCTGGACGTGTGTCGCCAATCGGCGGCACCGAACCAGTTTGGAGTAAGGACGGTGCCCATCTCTTTTTCCGGCGCGGCCGGGAATTCTACGAAACCACAATTACTGGTGATAAGCCGAACATCGGTCAACCAGTACACCTGTTCGACGGTGTGTACGTAAATGATGTTTTAGACAATCTCACCTCATATGACGTCACAACAAGCAACAATCGCTTCCTGATGCTTCGCCAACCCCATCCCGTACGAATCATTCATTTGATTAGCGGCTGGCAGTCCTCGGTCTTTCCTCCCCCTGATAACTGATCCACAAAGTCAATGACCGGCAATCTCGCGCTTCCAGCTATAACCACCTTATAGTTGTCAATGAATCGCAGCGTCTTCGCGGTATGCTCGGCGCTATGTCTGACACCCCGTCCAAGCGATTCCATTAACCAATCTCCTGTTCGCGTTGGTACCAACAGGAGTTGTACTTGTCATTTTGTACCTCTGGCCAGCAGGCGTACCAACAACACTTCATGCTGTGAGCCGGATGGGTGTCCAGCTTGCCCTGGTCGGTTACGTGCTGACGTTTCTCTTCGGTTCAGGATCCAGCTTGGTGGTTTTAATAACTCTTGGAGTAATGGTTTTAACAGCCAGTTGGATCGCGCTGGGTCCTGTCGCTGCAGCAAGACCTTCGCTTTATTCGAAGGCACTTCTGACTATCGGACCGGGCGAGTTCTTTACCCTAGTCGTCATCACACAAGGCGTACTCACCGAAGAACCGTGGCACAACGCAACCATCTTAATTCCTCTTGGCGGAATGATTTTCGGCGCCTCGATGAACGCCGTTAGCCTGTCCGCGGAACGCTTTCAAGCGGAACAACTGCGGGGTGCTCTGCACCACGATGCCCGTCGCGATGCAGGCCGCGCTCATTCCCCAGGTCAATACGTTGTTTGCGGTCGGGCTTGTCTCACTCCCAGGCATGATGACAGGCCAGATCTTGTCTGGAGTTCCACCACTCATCGCGGCGCGGTACCAAATAATGGTGATGTGTATGTTGTTCGGTTCAGCAGGAATATCGACAGCATTCTTCCTCCTTTTCC
>DTWD01000619.1 GCA_012963185.1 Acidobacteriota bacterium | reverse complement strand
GGCTTCTTGAAAACATTCTCGGAACACCTCCGCCACCTCCGCCACCCGACGTTCCCGCGCTTGAAGAAAATGACGAAGCTGGTCTGAATGCGCGATCTGTTCGTGAACGACTCGAACAACATCGAGCAAATCCGGTCTGTGCGAGTTGCCACAATGTGATGGATCCTTTGGGATTTGCTCTGGAAAACTTTGACGCTATTGGTAGATGGCGCAGTTCTAGCGAAGCCGGAACCCCGATCGATGCGAGTGGAACACTCACGGATGGAACTGAGGTCGATGGTCCTGCGACGCTGCGACAGGCATTTGTGAACCGTGGAAACAATTTTCTGACAACGGTGACAGAGAAACTGCTCACTTACGCAATCGGACGTGGCGTTGAATCGTTCGACGGACCGGCAATCAGGCAAATCGTGGACGCTGCCGCTCAGGAAGAGTATCGTTGGTCATCCCTGATTACAGGGATCGTGCAGAGTACACCGTTTCATATGAGGAGGTCGCCGGCACCATGATCATCACGAAGAAGACACTCCCTCGTCGTACGTTTCTCCGTGGCGTTGGCGCCTCGTTAGCTTTACCGCTACTTGACAGTATGGTGCCGGCTTTTGCGGCAGTTCGAACGTCAGCAGCGAAGCCAACTCAACGGTTGTTCACTGGATATGTTCCAAACGGCATGATCATGGCCGACTGGACTCCGAGTGCCACAGGACCGCTGGGCGATTTGCCGATAATCCTAGAACCACTGGCACCGTTTAAAGATAAATTGCTGCTGGTAAGTGGCTTGGCTGACGCACCGGCCTTCCCCATAGCCGGGGAAGGAACTGGTGACCATGTTCGTGCGGCTGCAACATTTTTAACCGGTGTGCACCCAAAAAAAACAGATGGCCCGGATATCCGATGCGGCACCTCGATGGATCAAATGGCCGCGCGCGTTCTTGGTAATGAAACGGTACTTTCATCACTCGAACTAGCGTTGGATCCGAATGAACTCGTCGGAGCATGTGAACAAGGCTGGAGTTGCGCGTATGCCAACACCCTTTCATGGCGAAATCCAACTACCCCGCTGCCCATGGAAAACCAACCGCGTGCCGTGTTCGAGCGCCTGTTTGGTGACACCGACAATACGACTCCAGAAGCTCGGCTGGCGCGTATCCAAGAAGACCGTAGTATTCTCGACTCACTTGTCCACGAAGTAGCAGATTTCGGTAAGACCCTAGGTAACGACGACCGAATCAAAGTCTCCCAATACCTTGAGGCTATCCGAGATATTGAACGGCGCATCCAAATCGCCGAAGCGCAGAGTGACCGTGAACTTCCCGAACTGGCACGTCCCACCGGTGGCATCCCTGATACGTTTAAAGACCACTCTCGCCTGATGTTCGATCTGCAAGTTATCGCGTTCCAGGCGGACCTGACTCGCATCATCACATTCATGATGGGTAGAGAGGTTAGCCCTCGAACCTACCCGGAGCTCGGTATTCCTGATCCGCACCACGGTCTTTCACACCATCAGAACAGAGCTGAAAATATCGAGAAACTCGCCAAGGTCAACCGTCATCACATTGAACAACTGGCATACTTCATGGAGAAACTCGACGCGACTCCCGACGGAGATGGCACGCTACTAGACCACGTGATGATTCAGTACGGCTGCGGGATTAGTGACAGCAACCAACACTTACATGTAAACCTACCGATTATGCTCGCCGGTGGTGCTGTTGGCCAGCTCGAAGGTGGGCGCCATATGCGGGTCACAGAAGAAACACCACTGACCAATTTGCAACTCGCGGTTCTCGCCAAGCTTGGTGTCCCCACTGAAACACTAGGAGATAGCACTGGCATCGTGCAGCACCTATCTGGTGTATAGCCTGAGCAAGAACAAGGGAACCTCGAGGGGCGGGACCGTAAGGTCTCGCCCCTTTGATGTATCTGACCATTGATCGGTGTCTGACCAAATAAAATTGTAAAACCAGTACCAAGGCGCTATTTACCGACGTTTTAACTCAAGCTACAACTAACTGCAGGAATAACTCTAAAGATCAATGATTCAAGCTAAACACCTTAGAAAATCCTACGGTGATACGACAGTCGTCGATGACATCAATCTGTCTGTTGAAGCAGGAGAACTTCTTGTTTTGCTGGGAGGATCAGGGTCAGGGAAAACGACAACACTGAAAATGCTTAACCGGTTAATTGAGCCAACTTCAGGGCTTGTGCAATTGGCTGGAACTGATACAACCACCATTCCTCCACACGAACTACGTCGTCAGATCGGCTACGTTTTTCAACAATCAGGACTGTTTCCTCATATGACGGTGAGAAACAATATTGGGATCACACCAACTCTTCTTGGATGGCCTGACGACCGAATTACTGCACGCGTCGACGAGTTAATGGACTTGGTTGAACTCAGCTCTGAAATGGGCAACCGTTTCCCGCACGAACTTTCGGGAGGACAGCAACAACGCGTCGGGGTCGCACGCGCACTTGCAGCGAGTCCACGCGTAATGCTTCTCGATGAACCATTTGGATCTCTCGATGCACTCACACGAGAGCGTTTACAAGAATCATTTCTACGCATTCACAGGGCTCTGTCTCTGACCACAATCTTGGTCACACACGACATGACCGAGGCATTGATGATGGGAGACCGGATCGGTGTCTTACGTGAAGGGGCTCTGTTACAAGTCGCCTCACCACGCGAACTTCTGTCTCGACCTGTAGATGGTTACGTCGAACAGTTGATGAATACACCACGCCGTCATGCTGCGGTTATCGATGCATTGGCTGACACCCTCCCAGGGAGACCAGAATCCTAGATGGCTGAGCAACTCGCGTTGCTACCAGAGTACCTAACGGCCCATCTACAGCTGACCCTCTTCGCACTTGCATTCAGTATTGTTGTCAGCGTCCCCGTTGGCATTCTTGCGACACGCGTTCACTGGCTCGAACGATTCGCACTGAGTCTTGCTAGCGTTGTGCAAACCATCCCGAGCCTAGCGCTACTTGCATTGATGGTACCCGTGCTCTCTGCACTTGAATTACAAAGTATCGGTATCCTGCCGGCATTAATTGGATTGACTCTCTATGGAGTTCTTCCGATTCTTCGAAACACCGTCACTGGACTCTCCGGTGTAGAACCACAAATAAAAGAAGCCGCACGTGGCGTTGGAATGACGCCTCGACAACAACTGATGACGGTCGAGCTTCCACTCGCGATGCCAGTGATTATTGCCGGCATCCGTACTGCAACTGTGTGGACTGTCGGTATCGCGACACTCTCAACTCCAATCGGCGCCACGAGCCTCGGTAATTACATTTTCAGTGGACTACAAACGCGTAACTACTCAGCGGTACTCGTTGGCTGCATCGCCGCGGCGGGTCTGGCGCTCAGCTTAGATGGCGTGGTTCGTAGCATCGAAACAAGTATCGCTAAACAATCCCGATGGAAGCTCGCCGCAACGCTCTCTTTTATCACAGTGTTATTTGCCTACGCGAGCATTACCATGTTGCGGCCATTCGGCGAAGATACGCAACGTCCCATTATTATCGGGGCCAAGGCATTCACCGAACAGTACATCTTGAGCGAAGCTTTGTCTGAATGGATTGAACAAGAAACTGGCCGTAGCACGGCACTCGTGCAATCACTTGGTTCGATTGTTGCTTTCGATGCCCTCGATGAAGGCGACATCGATGTCTACGTTGACTACACAGGCACACTCTGGGCCAATGAAATGGCGCGCGGTCACGTGCAGACTTCCCGTGGCGACGTGCTCAATGATGTCAGGCAATTTCTTAAAACAGAACACGGCATCTCGCTAGCCGCCGTTCTCGGATTTGAAAACAGCTACGCACTGGCGGTTCGAACTCAAGATGCTCGTCGCCTTGGTCTACGGACCATCAGCGACCTCAAGCGTTACGCCGCTAATTTAACTATCGGTGGTGACTACGAATTCTTCGTACGCCCCGAGTGGGCCGAACTGCAAGATAAGTACAAGCTTATATTTGACGAACAACGGACCATGGACCCCACATTAATGTACCAAGCAGTCGCTACAGGTAATGTTGATGTCATTAGCGCCTTCTCATCTGATGGTCGCATTACTTCCTACGGTTTGGAAATACTCGAAGATGATCAGGGCGCCATCCCTCCATACGATGCGATCGTGCTGGTAGGTGCTCGCCTAGTAAAAGAAACGCCTGGCATTATTAGCGTACTCTCCAAACTAAACCATACAATCGACGTTAACCGAATGCGCGAACTAAACCTACAGGTCGATGAACAAGGCAATTCACCACGGACCGCAGCGTTAGCCTACATCAACCGATTACGCACAACTCTGACGGAGAGCCGGTGAGTATTCTCAAGCTGCTTGGACTATCAGGACATACAACCTCTACGAATGAACAAAACGATGATGGTGAATCGATCCGTCGTATCGCTAAAGAACTTGACGAACTTCCTGACGATCAAGCACTCTGCCTAGCAGCATTTGCTTACGTGCTTGGACGTGTGGCTCATGCTGATTCACATTTCAGCGAAGTGGAAACACAGAAAATGCAGGATATTGTGCAACTGCTCGGGCATGTCCCTGAATCTCAGGCTGTACTTCTTGTTGAAATAGCGAAACATCAAGTCAGACTTTTCGGGGGCATCGATAATTTCGCCGTCAGCCGCCGTTTTCGAGAACTGTCAACACCTGAACAACGAATTGAACTGCTTGAATGCGTGTTTGCCGTCTCAGCAGCTGACAATTCTATTACTGTGGTTGAAGAAGGACAGGCTCGACAAATTTCCAAGGAACTTGGTCTAACTCATAAAGAGTTTGTTCAAGCACGGTCTGCCTACGTCGACCACCTTGAAGCCTTGAAAGCATTAAGAGCGAGTCATTTCGGAACCGGAAAATAGCTAAGCACTATCTGCTGATCCAGGTGGATTAGCCCCCATCATCACGGCTACCCAACGAAATTCGTAGGTATTTTCCAGCGTAATCTTAACAACCATTGTTAGCGGGACAGAAAACAACATCCCGACTGGCCCCCACACCCACCCCCAAAACACTAGAGAAATGAAGACCACTAAGGTGGACAGACCGAACCGATGCCCCATCAATGTCGGTTCGAGCAAACTACCGAACATAAGGTTTACTGCCAGATATCCACCCGCGATAACCAACGCAGAAACAGGGCCTAAATCTGGCTGAATGAAGGCTAATAAAACCGCCGGAACAGCAGCAAATATTGAACCAAGGGTCGGAATAAAGTTAAACATAAATGCGAGAAGCCCCCACGAGAGTGGAAAGTCTAACCCCATCAGAGCGACCCAAACACCAATAACCACGCCCGTCGCGGCACTAATCGCCGTTTTTGCTAAGAGATAATTCTGAACTTGCGAAGCCATTCTCGTCATCGGACCAAACAAATCGTTTGCTTCGCCAAAAGCACTCTTTAACTTCGCGCCAAAACCCGCAGCTTCAAACAAAATAAACACAACCGTCAATAAAACGAGAAAACTACTTGACAATAAAGACCCAACGGCTCTCAATGCATCGCCAATCACACCTCCAACCAGGTCGAGCACAGCGGACGGAGCTAGTGCAGCGGTCAACTGGTCAGCGGGAACACCGTAGCGCTCAGCAAGAATCGTAATGGACACAAATAACTCTTGCAGTCTCTCCTGGTAAGTCGGGGCGACAACTGAAAGCTGATTGAGTGATGTCGCCATCACACCAACCAAGATGCCAATGATTGACACCGCCGTCAGGATCGTCAACACCACCGCGATGGATTTTGGTACACGATTACGCATCAGCCAATTCATCAACGGTACATTCACCACGGCAAGAAATACAGCGATCAGAAATGGCAGAATAATTGGAGCCGCCGCACGGAGTCCGGCAATGATCACAACTACACATGCCGCGACAAGCAGGAATCGTATGCCGGTGTCGCGGTGGCTGGATTCTACCGTCATGTCGCTTCAAACAGAGTAAGGGCGAAAGACAAAACTGATTCGATCTATGTGATCTACAACCCTAAAACCGGCCGAAGATCCGAATGAGCGTGCCTGTTTATGCTCATACTTTAAAAGAACTTTCAGTTCAATACTCTCACCTTTACCCAGTCAGACACAACAATCTAACCCTGTGACATTGAACGCAAATGCGGGAATGTGACCGTCGTAAAAAAAGCGACCGGATGGCGAAGCGGTGCCGGTCTATCGTAGTAGGCATCCTGGGATGCTATCCCAAAAAGTGCTCCCGTTCGCTCACGGGTGTCTCGATATGCCTGTAAGACTTCCTGTCGATTTATAACAGTCTTAGTCTTTGCCCGAGATGTGTTCATAAATCCATCACCCTGTCACATTACCGTCATCTTGCTGCGATAAGATCGATAGTACCAAAATGCAATATACACCAACTAAGCAGACTACTATCGCGACGGC
>DTWD01000618.1 GCA_012963185.1 Acidobacteriota bacterium | reverse complement strand
GCGACGGTCATCTCTTCGACGCCGCTATATTGCATTTTCCATGTAGGCATCATGCTGCGGATGTAAACCTGAACTCGCTGTGCGAGTTCTTGGAATGTAGAGCTTGTGGTTCGACCGCAGCCCGGGCAGGCGGTCACACTCGGGGCAAAAGCTCGGAGCGAGAGCGACTGTAGTAATTCGCATGCGGCGTAGACCTCTTCACGGCGGTCCCCGTTTGGACTCGGAGTAAGCGAGACGCGAATGGTGTCTCCGATACCTTCGCTCAAAAGGGTACCCATAGCTGCCGCGGACCATACGAGGCCCTTAAGACCCATGCCTGCTTCTGTCAGACCGAGGTGAAGCGGTTGAGTTGTTTGTGTCGCAAGCGCGCGATAAATCCTGATTAGGTCACGTGGTCGAGATACTTTGCACGAAATGATGATTTGTTGTTCGGTTAGCCCACTTCTAAGTGCAAGTTCCGTTGATTCAAGCGCGGAAATCACCATGCATTCGTTGATGATTTCTTCTGAGGCGAGGCCAAGGTCTTTGTCGGTATTGGCCTGCATTTTTTCCATCACTAGATCTTGGTTTAAAGAGCCGCCGTTGACACCAATTCGAACTGGCTTTCCATTGACTTTTGCGATGCCGCAGATAGTTTGGAATTGTTCATCCCTGCGGTTTCCGGTACCGACATTTCCGGGATTAATCCGGTATTTGTCTAGCGCTTTCGCGCATTTTGGATGGCGTGTTAGCAGCAAATGACCGTTGTAGTGAAAATCCCCAATTAATGGCACGGTACAGCCACTATCAAGCATTCGCTGTTTGATATCGGGCACGGCTTTTGCTGCTTCGTCTTGATTTACAGTGATGCGAACCATGTCTGATCCGGCATCAGCCAGTTCAATACACTGGGCAGCCGTAGCCTCAATGTCGGCCGTATCCGTCATCGTCATCGATTGCACGGCAATGGGCGCCCCGCCGCCAATGTTCACACTGCCCACGCGCACTGTAGTTGTGCGATGGAGCCGAAGTTCAGATATGGCCTGCCGTGTCATAGTCAGGCTTGGTCTCGACGGGTTGAGAGCGCCGCAAACACCTTTTCTGCGGCACGAATCGTGCTATCGATGTCACGTTCGCTGTGCGCGGCCGACAGGAACCATCCTTCGAATTGGGATGGTGGAGGATAGATGCCCTGTTGCAGCATGCCATTGAAGAATGCTGCGTACATCTTCGTGTCGGCTGCCGTCGCCGAAGCGTAGTCTGTGACCGGCTGGTTAGTGAAAAACGGTGTCAACACAGAACCGAACGCATTCACTGTGAGCGCGATACTATTCGATTTTGCAGCGTTATGAAGTCCCGAAACGAGGCGGGCGGATAGTTGGTGGAGCTTTCGATACAGAGGCGCCGAAAGATTGGAAAGTGCCCAAATACCGGCGGTCATCGCAAGTGGGTTTCCGGAGAGTGTTCCCGCCTGATACACGGGCCCAACTGGTGCAACCATTTCCATTAGGTGTGTGCGGCCTCCATACGCCCCGACGGGCAATCCGCCACCAATAATTTTCCCGAGACAGGTTAGGTCTGGGTTTATTCCGAGTAAAGCTTGCGCACCGCCTTTTGAGGCACGAAATCCAGAAATTACTTCATCAAAAATCAGCACGATGCCATGTCGGTCACATAATGAGCGCAGGCCTTCGAGAAAACCAGGCGCAGGAGGAACGACTCCCATGTTGCCGGCAATTGGTTCAACAATAATTGCCGCAATTCTGTGGCGGTGCTTACGGGTAACTTTTTTTACGCTCTCAAGGTCGTTATAGGTTGCGATTGCTGTGTTGGCCGCGGTTGAGTTTGGAACCCCTGGGCTAGTTGGAATACCAAGTGTGGTTGCACCTGATCCCGCTTGAACGAGGAATGAATCACCATGACCGTGATAGCATCCTGCAAATTTAATGATGGTGTCGTGACCGGTTGAGGCCCGAGCAACACGAATTGCGCTCATCGTTGCTTCAGTACCAGAGTTTACGAAACGTACTCGTTCGATCGATGGAATAAGACGGCAGACTAGCCGTCCCAATTCGACCTCTACGGC
>DTWD01000617.1 GCA_012963185.1 Acidobacteriota bacterium | reverse complement strand
TTCGTTCTTTGGAAATCCCTGTAAGGCGTGGTGCATGTTCCCGAATTGCCTCTGCAAAGTTGCCAATTCAGACGGGCTTTGCGACTAGATTTGGAGAACCGGGGTCGTAATGACTAAGGTGGCTGAACTACGTGAACTACCAAGCGAGCAACTTGAGGAACGGGTCCGTGACCTTGATGACCAGGTGTTTCGTCTGCGGTTGCAGAAGTCTATGGGGCAGACCGAGGCAGCGAATAAAATGAAAGATATACGGCGAGACCGTGCTCGCGCTAAAACGCTGTTGCGCGAGCGGGAGATTGAAGCGATTCGGGTTGAGGCTAATGGGTAATCAACGTGAAGTGGTAGGTGTTGTTGTGAAGGACACCTTGGATAAAGGTGTCACGGTGTCTGTTGAGCGCCGTGTAAGCCATGCTATGTATGGAAAGATTCGGCGACGGACAAAAACGTTTATGGCGCATGATGAAAATAATCACGCCAAGGTCGGCGACCGTGTGGTGATGGTTGAGTCGCGACCACTGAGTAAAAACAAGCGCTTTGTCGTAACGCGTGTGGTAAACCGTGTGGACACTGCTTAGGAGCCTACACCGATGATTCAGGTGCAATCAGTACTCGAAGTTGCGGATAACTCTGGTGCTCGAAAGATCGCCGTAATTAATAATCTTGGGGGGGCCACGGGTCGGTATGCACGCCTCGGTGATTTGGTTGTGGCTTCGGTTAAGGAAGCGACTCCAGATGCAACGGTTAAAAAGGGGCAAGTTGTTAAAGCGGTTATTGTCAGAACGAGTAAAGAATATCGTCGGCGTGATGGTAGTTATATTCGGTTTGATCGAAATGCGGCCGTTTTGGTCGACGATCAGAATGAACCGATTGGGACCCGTGTTTTTGGACCTGTTGCGCGAGAGCTTCGAGAACGCAAGTTTATGAAGATTGTTTCACTCGCGCCTGAAGTGTTGTAGAGGAAAAATGTCCCGATTACAGACCCCTGTTCGGAAAAATGACAACGTTGTGGTCGTTGCTGGCAAAGACCGTGGTAAGCGTGGTCGCGTGTTGCGGGTGGTGCCAGACAAAAACCGCGTTGTTGTCGAGGGTGTGAACTTTATCAAGAAGCATACCCGGCCGAATCCGCAAAAAAATGTCAAAGGTGGCATTGTGGAGCGAGAAGCAGCGCTTCACGCGTCGAACGTGCAGATTGTTTGTCCTGAATGTGGAGCTCCGACGCGCATCGGGCGTCAGTTGCTGGGCGATGGTCGAAAAGTGCGTATCTGTAGGAAATGTGACGGAGCTGTTGATAAATGAGTCGTTTGGCTGAACGTTACAAGTCAGAAGTAGTAATGGCGCTACGGAAAGAGTTTGGATACACCAATGTAATGGCGATCCCAAAGATCGAGCGGATCGTAGTCAATATGGGTTTGGGTGAGGCGACTCAGAACTCTAAATTGATTGATGTTGGTACGGAGGAGTTGACCAAGATTACAGGTCAGTACCCTGTGACCCGGCGAGCGCGGAAGTCAATTGCTCAATTTAAACTTCGGCAGGGTGTGGCTATCGGAACGATGGTAACGCTTCGGGGTGAACGGATGTACGAGTTTCTTGATCGTTTGGTTTCGATTGCTTTGCCGCGTGTGCGAGATTTTCGTGGCGTATCACCGAAATTTGATGGACGAGGGAATTACACTTTGGGTCTGAAGGATCAGCTGATTTTCCTCGAGATTGATTACATGCAGGTCGATCGTTCTCGTGGTATGAATATTTCGGTTGTTACGACGGCGAAAACAGATGAAGAGGGACGACGGCTACTCCAGTTAATGGGTATGCCGTTTCGCCAAAACTAAGGCAGGTAACGGATAGGACCATATGGCCACAACTGCGAAAATTGTTAAAGAGTTGAAAACACCAAAATTTTCGGTTCGACTAAGGAACCGATGCCGGCTATGTGGTCGACCACGTGGCTATTTAAGAAAATTTGAATTGTGTCGTTTGTGTTTCCGTAAATTGGCCCTTGAAGGGGAAATTGCGGGAGTAACTAAGAGTAGTTGGTAGGCGGGATCGAAACATTATGGCTGATCAGATTGCCGACATGTTGACAAGGATTCGGAACGCGACGAGAAGTGGACGCGTACGTGTGGACGTACCGGTGTCGCGTATAAAGGCAGATATTGCCAAGATTCTAGAGAATGAAGGTTATATCGGTGGGTTTAAGCAGGTGGAACTGCGAAATCCTCGGGGTGAAGTGCCCTTGAGGATGCTCCGTATTTCGCTGAAATATGGACCTCGTGGCGAGCGTGTTTTGTCCGGCTTGGAGCGGGTTAGCCGCCCTGGTCGTCGCGTGTTTTACGCTCGAGATAAGGCACCACCGGTTCTCGCTGGTCTCGGCACCAGTATTTTGACGACTTCACGAGGGGTTATGACTCGTCGTCAGGCTGAAGAAGCCGGTGTTGGCGGTGAAGTTCTTTGCAATGTTTGGTAAAGCCCTAAGGCTCAAATGAATGGATAACCGGGAAACAAGATGTCACGCGTAGGGAAGAGACCAATACCGATACCGAGCGGAGTTAAGGTCAGAGTTGGTCCCGATACGGTCGATGTTGAAGGGCCGAAGGGAAAGCTGTCGCAAGCTTTGCCGCCAGGGGTCAGGTTTGAAGAGGGCGACGGAGTGCTTCACGCATTTCCGGTACGTGAAGGAGATCCTTCGCTCGGGAAGTTTCATGGACTTGGACGCTCTCTCGTTGCGAATGCAGTAACTGGTGTATCTGAGGGTTTTAAAAAGGAGCTCGACATTGTCGGTATTGGCTATCGGGCAGAGATAACTGGCAAGCAAGTCGTGTTTTCACTTGGGTATTCTCATCTCATTCATTTTGATATTCCTACTGGAATTGATGTGGCGATCGAAAAGCAAACGCATTTAACGGTAAGCGGGGTTGATCGCCAGCAAGTAGGGCAGGTGGCCGCCAATATACGTGCACTTAGAAAGCCAGATCCTTACAAGCAAAAGGGTGTTAGATATACCGGTGAAGTATTGAAGAAAAAGGTTGGAAAAACAGGCGCGTAGAGTGACGACATGAGAGTTAAGACCAAGAAAGACCGGCGAACGCGTATTCGATTGCGACAACGTCAACGTATTAGTGGCACGGCTGAGCGGCCGAGACTTGCGGTCACGCGAAGCCTAACGCATATTTCTGCGCAGGTTATTGATGATCTTACTGGGCAGACTCTGGCTTCAGCATCGAGTACAGAAGCAAGCATCAGGGCGAAATTTGAGAATGGTGCGCAGGGTGGAAACAAAGATGGTGCCGTGCTGATAGGCACGATCGTGGCGGAACGAGCTCTTAAAGAAGGTGTTAAGCAAGTTGTGTTCGATCGGGGTGGTTTTCTGTATCACGGTCGAGTGCGGTCGATGGCAGATGCGGCCCGAGAGGCCGGTTTAGAGTTTTAGTTAGGTACGAGGACTATGCGCGAATCACGACCAAAGATTGACCCGTCACTTCTTGACCTGAAAGACACGGTGGTTGCTATTAACCGAGTGACCAAGGTTGTTAAAGGCGGAAAAAACCTGAGTTTCAGTGCACTTGTCGTCGTCGGTGATGGTGCTGGACATTGTGGGTTTGCAACCGGTAAGGCAAAGGAAGTTCCGTCGGCGATCAAGAAAGGCATTGAGGCGGCTAAGAAGGCTTTGATCCACGTTCCATTACAGTCGATGACTATTCCACACAGGGTTTTAGGACGATTTGGTGCTGGCCGTGTTTTGTTGAAGCCTGCACCAGAAGGTACTGGGATCATTGCTGGTGGAGCAGTTCGTGCAGTAGTTGAACTTGTTGGTATCCACGACATCCTGACGAAGTCGCTTGGTTCGGACAATCCCCATAACGTCGTTCGAGCAACTTTTGCTGGGCTTGCCGGTCTTAAGAACCCCGAGGTTGTCGCACGGCTACGTGGGAAGGAACTAGAGGAGTTCAGCGCATAGTTACTGAAAGTAAGACTGAGTCGAACAACGATGAGACCACGAACTAGCGGCCGCAGAGGTTTTTATAAGCGGAACGACGACGCGCCTCGCGTGCGCGTGACGCTTATTAAGAGTTGGATTGGGTATGAAAAACGGCAGGAGAAGATTGTGCGAGGCCTTGGTCTGAGGCGGATTGGGCATTCTGTTGACGTTGTTGATAACCCTTCTGTCCGAGGCATGATTCGTGCTGTTCGCCATTTAGTAAAAACGGTCGAAACCTAGCCAGAATTTTTAGACGATGACGATACATAAGAGCAATCTCGACCTCAGTACTTTAAAACCGCCTGTAGGCGCGACAAAGAACCGAAAACGGATCGGTCGGGGGGAAGGTTCTGGCACGGGTGTCACAGCCGGGCGAGGTCATAAAGGTCAGCAGTCTCGTTCTGGCTATTCGCGAAAACGTGGTTTTGAAGGTGGCCAGATGCCAATTCATCGGCGTCTACCAAAACGCGGTTTTCATAATCCATTTCGAGTGACGTACGAGACTGTGAACGTTGATACCCTTTCGGAGCGGTTTGAGGCCGGCACAGAAATTACACCGTCATTACTCCGTGAACAGCGTTTGATCAGTCGACGGGCTTTGGTGAAAGTGTTGGCGCGAGGCGAACTTACGAAAAAGTTAACGGTCAAAGCCCATGGTTTTAGCAAGAAAGCTGCTGAGCTAATAGTGGCAGCTGGTGGTCAGACGGAGGTGTTACCCCGCGTAGGTCCGCAGGGTAAGGAATCTACTGAATGATCGACAGTATAAAGAACATTTTTTCGATTCCTGACTTACGTAAGCGTGTGCTTTTCACGCTTTCGGTCCTTGGCGTGTACCGAATAGGAAGTGCGATTCCTACGCCAGGAGTTAATACAGAGGCGCTTCAACTTCTCGTCGAACAAGCCGGAAATACGATGTTTGGTCTCTACAACATGTTTTCTGGAGGCAACCTAGCCCAAGCGACAATCTTCGCGCTTGGGATCATGCCCTATATCAGTGCGTCGATCATTATTCAGTTACTGACGGTTGTGTGGCCATATCTGGAGCGTCTATCGAAGGAAGGCGAACTCGGGCGCCGAAAGATTACCCAGTACACGCGCTACGGAACGATAGGGCTGTGCATTGTTCAAGCAATGGCTATTGCCATTTTTTTGGAGCGGCAGACGAATGTTGGTGGGTTGCCACTCGTCTATGAGCCCGGGTGGACTTTTAGATTAATGACCGTGCTGACACTCACGACTGGCACAGGTTTCATTATGTGGCTCGGAGAGCAAATTACCGAGCGGGGTGTCGGGAACGGGATGTCACTCATTATTTTTGCAGGCATCGTTGTTGGAGCTCCTACGGCGGTTCTCACAACGATGGAGCAGATGCGTAGCGGTGCTATCGGATTGTTTACATTGATCGCACTTGCCGTTGTGATGGTTGCGACCATTGGTGCTGTTGTTTTTATTGAACGTGGCCATCGGCGT
>DTWD01000616.1 GCA_012963185.1 Acidobacteriota bacterium | reverse complement strand
TGAAAGAAACTTGTGAGGAAGCTGCAGCAAGATCCCCGCACCGTCACCGGAGTTTTTTTCACAACCACACGCTCCGCGGTGGAGTAGATTGATTCCAATTTCAAATGCTTGTCTGATGAGTTTGTGAGATTTCGTGCCTTTAATATTTACGATGAACCCCACGCCGCACGAGTCGTGTTCAAAACTCGCATCGTAAAGTCCGGTTGTATTGTTTTCGTTGTTCTTCATCTTTATTGAACTCTTTGTAGCAAGTATTTAGACCTGTGACTGTGCGGGTTCTCGCTTTGTAAGACCTTGATTACGAGAAGCGTCCTGCGACGCGACAGGTGTAGCCGGCTCTGTGTCAACTCGGCTTAATAACTTTATGAATGCATTGACCGCTGGGTTTAGATGACGCTTTCGCCTATGGATAATGCTTAGCGGTCGGACAAACGGTGCCTCACCCTCAAGCGTATCAAGGGCGACCGAAACGAGGGTGCCTCGTTGCACTTCTCGCCGGACTGTTTGTTCCGGCACAATCGCTATGCCGGCACCATCCTCGACGGCTTCTTTGATGTTTTCTATGTTGTCGAATTCAGCAGCAATGTTGACGGCTGCTCTGTGGCGACGAAGATATCGGTCTAGTTCACGTCGGACCGGCAATTGTCGATCAAATGTAACGATTGACTCACCGCTAAGCTCCCAGGGGCCAACTGCCGTGGCTCGACGTGAAAATTTGTGTGATGGGAGGCAGGTCACTACCATCGTTTGTTGCTGCCAAGGAACGGCTGTTAGATCTCTTCCCGGCGTAGCAAAAGCAATTAGGCCAAGATCTGACCGGTCGTTGTGAATGCGCGTGTAGATTTCATCTGGGTGCATGTATTCAAGTTGAACCGTCGCGCCTGGCACGGTTGTTTGAAATTCGTCGACGTAGCGACTGAGGTCTGGTAGTCGGATCGAATAAATAGATGCGAGTTTGATCGTGTACCCAGAGGGTTCTTGGTGTTGTTGAACAGATTCTTCTAGTTCGCGATAGCGCTCAACAATCTCTTGGCAGCCTTTAAAGAAAATCTTGCCTTCAGCCGTCATTTGCCATGGTCGTTTGGAGCGGTCGATAAGTTGTACCTGGAGCCGTTTCTCTAACTGGCGTACGACTTGGCTTGCTGCAGACTGACTAACCGAGTTTGCAATGGCACCGCGAGAGAAACTCTGAAATCTGACCACGTCGCAGAATATTCGTAATGCCTCGAAATTCATGGGGAGGGACACTTTATCCACAAGTTAATCTAATGGCAAGTATTTATAGTATTAGCAAATCTAATCCAATGGATTCTTTTGACTTTGCGAATAGCGCCCGCGATTAAATAGAAATTAAGTTTTTAAAATAGAACAACTTAGAGAAATTGCTCTTGTCGTCTTTAATCAGGCTAAAAGGCGAGATGCCTGATTTTTATTTTGTATTACGACGATAGGTTTTCTATCAGCTTATCTAGGGAAACGCAGGTTTTCGGTGTAATCGAAAAGGTGGGTTGCTGTCCCTTGGTCTGAGAGTCGATTGTGACCGAATTGGTGCCGTGCAGTTTTTCTCCAAATGTTTCAAGCATTTTCTCCACGGCTCTGGCTGTTTCGGCGGTATTCGGAGCAAGTAAACGGTCGTTAGGACTGAAAACAAGCTTGTCGGTTTGAAACGTAAAGTTCCCGTCTGGCATTGCTTCTGAGTCTGACTCCAGCATGCGGGCCGCCTCTAATAATGTTGTTGCGCTTCTGGTCAAACTTTCAGCTAGGTCTCCGGTGGTGTTCCTTTTTCGGATGTAGCACAAACCAATGGCATCGGAACTCGCTTCGATTGCAAGATTGGCTTCATGCCCTACTAGAAGAGCGTTCGGTCCGCTCGGAAGGTGGGTGTAATCAGCGACGTCGATAAGTAAATCGTCGATTGAGTGTTCACGAATCCATTTATGAAATATTGGAATAACTGCTTTCGCAGAAACCGCAGCGGCTGGTTCCGCAAAAATTGTGAGCTTATACCGTGCAAGTGAGTTTAGGCTTTCCATTTACTCTGCTTGGGGTGTTGCATTCGATTGAAGCGGTGCCACCGGTTGAGAAGCCAATCGGGCCTGACATGCGTGACTTGCCTCAAGAAATAACTGAGCTTCTTCGATAAGTTGGTGTGTGGCTTCTGCAGTGTCACAACTTCCTGATTCGTGACGACGAAACAGGTACATTGCGAATTTCCCACGCGCATACTTATCGAAGAACACCTCGGTATCAAAGAAACGAGTTCGGAATTCCTTCACGATAATGTCGGGGTCAGCGGAAATATCGATAAATTCTGTTTTGATGAGTCCTTTTGCAGCAAGCAACATGGCTTGGTAGGCAAGTTGATTCGCTTCAGCTGGATGTGCTTCTTCGAGGCGCAGCTGCGCCTCGAAAATTTGAGCCTCAGCCGCAGCAAGATCGAATTCTGTCAAGGACACTACTTCACCGGCACATTCACCGATACCCATATCTCCCAGCGTGAATTCGCGCGGGTCGCCCCAGTCTGAGTAGTAATCTGGCTGTAGATCATGCGCCGGAACGGTAGCCAGGTCATCCAACATTTCCTTAAAGGCTCTTTTGCCCACCCGCTGCGTGTAGTCCTGGAAGGTTTCGTGTTCGTGGCGTTCATCGACGAAACGTTTTGTAATACGGTCGACTACCTCGGGTATTCGCTTTGACGGTATGGCCATTGAAGCAAGACCGTAGGCTCCACCGTTGTCTAGCCACTTACCACCGAGCACAACTTGGAAATGAGGCACCGCATAGCCTCCAATATTTCGGCTGACACCATAGAATCCGAGGTCCGCGATGTGGTGCTGTCCACACGAATTAAAACAACCGCTGGTTTTTATTCGTAATTGTTCTACTGACGGATCTAGGGTCTCTCCTTGTTGTACGAGTCGTGATTGAAGCTCAGCTGCAAGTCCGCGTGACGATGCGATGCCCAACTTGCATGTATCCGTGCCAGGACAGGCTGTAATGTCGGCGATGGTGCCTGCTCCAGGTGCTGCGAGTCCGACGTCAAAAAGTGCCTGGTAAATCGACGGAAGGTCTGCGTCGCTAACCCAGCGCAAAACAATATTTTGTTCAACGGTCAGCCTGACGGCATCACCTACGTACACCCGTGCAATTTCTGCGAGTTCTCGCATTTGCCGTGAAGTTAAATCTCCAAGCGGAAGTGCAATTGTTACGACCGAATACCCCGTTTGCCGTTGTTGGTACACGTTGGTACGCAACCAGTGTTTATAGCTGTTGCTTCCATCGCTGCTGGATGAGCCGTTTTCCTTGAAGGGATGCTCTGTGTGATGGGGTGCTTCGTCGATATGTGCCGTCCATCGGGGATCTGTCTTTAATTTTTGACGTTCTTCGAGAACCAGACGCTTAAATTCTTCCATGCCAAGTTGGGCGACGAGAAATTTAATTCGCGCTCGAGCGCGATTGCGTTTTTCACCGAGGCGGGCGAAGACTCTGGCAATTGCCTGTGCAATTGGCAAGAGTTCTTCAACGGGGAGGAACTTGTCAAACAGTTTCGCTTGATGTGGAACGGCACCCAAACCACCACCGACATAAGTTTCGAACCCGCGTTGCTCGATGCCATCTTGGGTGCGCGTTACAGCAATAAGTCCGAGGTCATGCATTGATGCCAAACCACACGCGTGTTCTTGGCAACCTGAAAATGACACTTTGAATTTTCGACCGAAATCCTGAGCGTCGGGATGGCCGAGTAAGAACTGCATGCATGCTTCGGCATATGGCGTGACATCAAATGATTCGTCTCGGCATACACCCGCTAAAGGACATCCGGTAACGTTCCTCACAGTATTGCCGCACGCCTCGCGTGTGGTGATGTTAACTGCGGCGAGACGACGCATCAGGTCTGGCGTGTCGTCGATATGAACAAAGTGCAATTGGATGTCTTGGCGTGTTGTTACATGGCAGATTTGATCACTATACTCGTCAGCTAGATCAGCAAGTATGTCCATTTGGTTAGGGTTTAAACGACCCATCGGAATTTTTATTCGCATCATTCCGGGAGCATCCCAGACAGTTTCCGGGCCTTTCGTCAACCCATTGGACGGATATGCCAACGGCTTCGGTCCGGAGCCGTCATTACGTTGACCGTTGTCGTAGCGTTGTCCATAAACGCCGCGCCTTAGACGGGTTTCGGCAAAAACCTTTTCGTCGACCTTGTCTTGTCGTCGCAGGGCAATCTGGTTTTCAAACGCGTCAATCTCTTGACCGAGTTCCGCTGGAATACTGTTAGACAGTTTTTCTTTCCACGTCATAAATCAACCTTCTCGTTGCCAGGCAATTGCATCGACTGTTTCGGTCGACATCGCACCGCTTCCAATGACACCACTCAATCGAGCGACTTCACCGACTATGATCGTTCCTGGCAGGTCAGCGCAATTGTCTGATGTTCTGTCGAGTGCTGCTAGGTCTTTTAAACAACCTGCCCAGAAAGACATTTTTGGGGTTGATGCGGCAGTAATGATCGAACATGGTGTCTCCGGCGACCACCCATTACCCAGAAGCGTTTTTGCAATCTGCTTCCGGTAATACACCCCCATCAATACAACCACCGTCATTGCACTCGGGTCCAAGGATTGCAGCACTGGTTTGAATACTTCGGGCGCGTGTCCTGACAACACAGTGAAAGCGGATGAGAGTCCGCGATGCGTGACGGGAATGCCAGCCAGCCCTGGTGCGGAGATTGCAGCGCTTATTCCAGGTATGACTTCGAATGGTATTCCGGCAGTTTTAAGGGCGAGAGCTTCTTCTCCACCACGTCCTAGGACGAACGGGTCACCAGATTTAAGGCGCGCAACCCGTTTGCCGCGCCGTGCAGATCGAACCATAAGTCGCTGGATGGTCTCTTGACTAACCGCAGGACGACGCGCGCGCTTACTTACACAAAAACGCTGGGCACGAGGGGCCATTTTAACTATCTCTGTTGACACAAGACCGTCGTACAGCACTATGTCAGCTTCAATTAGGCGGTTGGCGGCTTTGATAGTCAGTAATTCCGGGTCTCCAGGTCCTGCTCCAATGAGCGACACAAAACCCAAATCTACTGATGGTTGCTTCTTCATAATTAGCATCAACTCAATGATTGGCTGCCGCTTTATTTTCAGGTGTCTTGTAGAGGCGAATAAGAGATTCTAAAAGTTCCGGTCGCCGGTTCTGCATTGGAACAGCATCTTTTCGCCAGTGCTGACGTAATTGACCCGCTTCAGCCATCCATTGTTCAAGGTCATGAGTGGGCAACATCGAGTCAAGGGCTTCCCTCAGTAACCCGGCGAGGGCTGGTGCTCGACCATCAGTCGATATTGCAAACGTAACACCTGCGCGACGGACTACACCACCAAGGTACACACTCGCATTTGGGGGATCATCAACGGCATTGACAAAGATTTGACGAGTTTCGGCTGCTTCTGCAACGGAACGATTTACATCAGGTGTTGCGGCGGCCACGACTAACCAGGCACCGTCTAAGTCGGATAGCTGGAAACCTCGTTCCACGATGGTTACTGAGGAGTTCTTGATTTCAGCGACGATTTCAGGCGCCACGACGGTTATGTCGGCTCCTGAGTCGAGCAAGGCCCGAAGCTTAGATGCTGCCACTGGTCCACCGCCAATTACCACGACCCTGCGGCCGACCAGTTTGATGAAGGCGGGAAAAAGTTCCATCGCTCGCTACTCCTGTTGACTTGTTATCGCCGGGCTGTGGAGACCACATTCGTTCTTCGAATTGCCTCGCCAGCGACCGGCTCGGTCGTCTTCGCCGGGTTTAACCTGACTTGTACATGGCCAGCAGCCGATACTTGGGTAGCCATTGTCGTGTAACGGATTGTATGGCACCTTCTCAGTGACAATATGCTGCCAGACATCATTCTTCGTCCACGTGACAAGTGGATTTACCTTAACAATGTTGAATTTATGGTCCCATTCGATGACTTTGGCATTTGCACGTTCAGTAGTTTGGTCACGTCGAATTGCGGTAACCCATGCGTCTACATTAGCCAGAGTGGCCTTCAGTGGAATCACTTTTCGAATGTTGCAACACTTGTCCGGTGAGCGTTCCCAGAGTCGGTCGCCGCACGTTTTTGCCTGTTGGTCAACATCAAGTTCCGGGACGATTCCACGGATTGTGATGTTGTATCGAGCTTCCAAGCGATGCCACAGATGATAGGTTTCTTGAAAAAGTAATCCGGTATCTAGCGTGAAAATATCAATCGGAAGTTTGTTTTTTCCGATTAGATCAATGAGCACACAACCCTCAGCACCAAACCCAGTTGCAAAGGTTAGTCCTTTACCGAAGCGGGAGGCAGCCCAATTCAGAATATCTTCGGCTGAACGTCCTTCCAGTTGGTCTGCAAATTCCGACAGCTCACTCAAGCGTTGTTTCCTCGATTGTAAGACCGTTGCATCGGTTGACATCCTACTTCCTCCCTTGGCGACTGCAAGTCTCTACAACATACCGAATAGTACCAAGTACGTACCTACAGTAATGAGCACACTGGCGAGACCAGTTCGTAACATACGGTCTGGCACGATCGTCGCGATCCGTGCACCAGTTAGCACGCCCGGCACTGCACCGACAAGAACGGTTCCGGCGAGTGCAACGTCCACCCGGCCGGCGGCAGCATGACCGACGGTGGCTGCTGCTGACAGCGCAAGTGCATGAACAAGGTCAGTTCCGACGATAGTTCGCGCATTGAGCGGATACCACAGCGTTAGAACACATAATAAGAGCGATCCGCTACCAACGCTCGTCATACTCACGAGCAGTCCAGTTACAAACCCAAGTGCAATAGTGACAACCGCGACGGGTTGTTTTTGGCCCTGT
>DTWD01000615.1 GCA_012963185.1 Acidobacteriota bacterium | reverse complement strand
TGGTTCGGTATGCCAAGTACGTAACCTTCCAGATGGCGGAGGTGGCGGTGCCGCGTCGAGCTGTATCGAGCGATTCTGGAACGAATACGACGCTTCGCCGAGACCCGGGATCCGACCGGCGTCAACGTGATGGTCACAGACGCCTCAATCTCGAACCGACGGCATGGGGTCTGCGATGTCACTATGGGCACACCTGTCCCGGAGAGTCACGATTGGATTTTCAAACAGCTATTCTTGCCGTGGGGACCACCTCTCTTGCCCGGGATTGGCTCGAAGTATGCCATTGGGGTTGGAATTCGCCCCGGGGGCGTTACACTGGTGGCTTGAAGGCCCGGCGGCGGAGCCGGGCAGGCGTCATATGGGAAAGTTCGGATAATATGAACAAAGATATTTTAGTCCAAAAATTTCAACAGGCCCTTTCCTATGAGGACTTTGTCGCCTCCGGCGCAGCCGAAGGCCATGACAAAACATGGAATCAGCGTTATGAGCAATTGACTCTGGAGCCGGAGCAGCAGGAAATGATTTCCGGTTGGGTTCGTGAAATGAACGTGCTTTGCCTGACCGGCACCTGGTGCGGAGATTGTTCACTCCAGGGTGCCGCCATGGCCCGGATCGCCGAAGCCAATCCAAAAATTAACCTACGATTTATCCCCCGCAGCGAAGAACATGGTGATTTGATCACAATCTCGACCATCAATGCTGGCCACCGGGTTCCGGTGAGTTGGTTCATGGCGGAGGATTTTGAAATGGTTTCCTGGTTCGGAGATCGGACGCTGAGTCGCTACCGATCAATGGCTGAAAAACAGCTTGGCCCTGGACAATCAGGCTGCAATTCCCCCCGCCCCAACGATCCAGTGCGCGAGGTACTTAATGAAGTACTCAACGAATTTGAACGAGTTCAACTGCTGCTCAGGCTAAGTGGACGGTTTCGGGAAAAATATGGTGATTAACCTAACTTGTGTTCACAATAAGGTCACGTTAAGTCTATAGTGAGGTTTCCTGAATTCTCACAGGATTTGAAAAACAGATTTGAAATGCCGGTGAAAATGGGCATAACGCTGTGATTCTGGGAATTAAGACAAATACTGTCTTGGGCCATACATTTTCACCAGGTAGTCAACATACACCGACCTATTTGAACCATGCATCATTGGACGGTGAGCGTTCCCGCGCCGAGCTTGGCCGACGCTTTCTTGATAGTCAGCCCCGTAATGTTCACCCCGGCTACATGCAGGCGTACCGGTGGTTTGATACTCAGTGAAGATCGCTACCAGCATCAAGTAATACACCGTCCACGTCCGGATGACCGTTCGACATGCGCGCGATGCAAACCATATTAAGCTGGCCCGCGTTGCGCGATCACTCTAAAACCGTGTCATCACATGGGCGACCTGGAAAATCAGGTCATTTGCTTCACCTGGTGGAATACTCAGCTTGGTTGATTTGCCCACCAGCATGGAGATCACCTTCGTCAATCCCACGCGTTCAGCCAACTGCACCGTCGGGCCATCAATCTCGACCTTTGACAACAGTTTGTTCAGCTTCTTCTTCGTCTTATTGCTCGTAGTCAGATTGTCAATTGTCCCACGTAGATCATCGAAAGTCGTTGACGTAAATGTGCAACTCTGGCCATTGAGGCAGGAAAGGTACTTCGCGCTTGCCAGAATCAGAGTGTTGGCCTGGTCTACCGGCACGTATTTCTTATGGTCTGGATCACTGGAGTAACCCACCAGTTTGACGATCAGTTTGGACATGCTGACAGGGGTCTTGCCCTTGTCCAGCTGTTTTTCGACAGAGCTTGAAAGTTTACCCAACGACCTTTTTACCGACGCTTTGGTGTTCAGGCTCTGTACCTGTGCACGCAGGTCGTCAATGGTCGTACATGATTCCGATTCACCAAATTTCGCCAGGAATGCGTCTCTTCCACCTTCGTTCGTCCCTTCCAGAGTGCCCCTGGTATAACCTGTGACATAAGCGTTTCCACTACCGTCCACCGCTACGCCATTCGCATAATCGTAGTCTGAGCTTCCGAACTGCGTGCCCCATACTTCGTTCCCATCAGAG
>DTWD01000614.1 GCA_012963185.1 Acidobacteriota bacterium | reverse complement strand
TTGAACTCCTGTTCGAGGGGCAGAACGAACACACTCCATCCGTAGAACGTCCCCAGTGCGAGGTTCAACATCGTGGCGCCGGCTAGGGGCAGCCAGCGGTTTGTATCGGACTGTTGTGGCATTCAGCGTACCTCTTCAAGATTATATGGGACGACTTACTGAGGTGACATTTTACTGCTGGAAACGGTTTTTGCCATGCTCTGTGTGTTTGTCACAATGTGTAGAATAAGCCTGCCTGACAGACAGGAGTGATGAAAGAGATGTCGAAATCAAAAGTATTCACGATATTTATAGTGTTCGCGGTGAGCTTATTGCTCGGCTTCTTAGTTCCAACCGCATCTGTGCAGGCGCAGTCTGGCTTGTCAGGCGTATGGGAAATCAAACTCGACACGCAGACCGGTGAACAGGTCTGGACTGCAACTTTTGATGAGACCGGTGGCACGATTGCCGGAGAGATTGACATGAATGATGGCGAAGGGGTCTTGCCGCTTGAGGGGACTCTCGATGGCAATATGATCAAATGGGCATTTGTCGTCCCAGACCTTGACGGAGACATGCCGATTAATCTTTCCGGAGAAATCCAAGGCGTGACCATAAATGGTGACGAAGGTAGCTTCGTTTGGTACGGTACTGGTGTGTGGACGGGAACGAAGCAGTGATTGGCACCGCCGCGCTCGACCATGCCGCCTAATTTTACTTCCGTCGCCAGCAAAATTGACCATTACGAACGGGTGAAGGCGCTACAATAGAAACTTGATGAAAGCTTTTCGATCTGGAACCATCGCCGGTGTCGTCGCGTGGAAGTTCACGGCCATGGTGCTGTTGCCCCTGATGCTTTCGGTCACAGCGGGATGTCCTGTGGGGCGAGATGTGGTTGCGCACGATGAGACTGTGGAGGACACAACACCGGGTCAGGCGGCAAGGATCACGGCGTGCGATACCCTCGATGATACCTTGCTGAACTTGTTGAGTTTGCCTGGATTTACACCGGAGGCAGGCTTGTTTTCACTGCTGCTGCAAAGCGGTGACATTATCACCTTTCGCCATCCAGTCGACCTAACGTGGGACGCGGATCCTCTTCTTCCGCCGCCTCGAGTCCACGTCTAACCATAGTTCCAGACTCGGTTTTCTCTGATTGTTGTTTTGGTTTGTCTTTGAGTTGGGAGTCCGTATGACTTTAATGCTGCGGTATTTGCTTGCTGTTGTTTGTCTGTTTCTTCTTATGGGTGTTGTATCAACGCCTACCCTTAATGCTGAACAGGGTGACCTTGGCATGATGAATGGCGCAGTCATGGACGAAGTTGGTGGCGTGTTGCCTGGTGTGGCAATTACGGCTCAAAACTCGTCGACTGGTTTGGTACGAAGCGCGGTCAGTGGTCCAAATGGCGCGTATACGATGCGGTTACCGGCTGGAAGCTATGAAGTTACTGCGTCGCTGCCGGGTTTCCAAGGAGAGTCGGCGACGGTCACGGTTGGGTCGTCACCGACGTTACGAGATTTTACGCTTGAGATTGCCGCGCTTGCCGAGACGGTGAATGTCACCCGGAGTGACCAAACACTCGCGACGGTGCCGAATTCGGTTGCTCTCGTTGAGTCTGACCAGATTGACTTCGCTCAGCGGAAAGCGTCGCTGGATGAAGCGCTACGCGGTATTCCCGGTTTGCTAGTGCAGAACCGCCGAAATTATGGGTTGTCAGGTGGTGTTGGATTGAGCATACGCTCGCCGCAACCAAGATTCGGTCTGCGTGGCATTGCGATTGTGCAGGATGGCATTCCTATTACGATGGCTGATGGGACCACGGAACCGAGTAATATCGACCTTGGGTCAGTTCGACGTGCAGAGGTGATTCGTGGCCCGAACTCGGTGTTGTACGGAAATGCAGCTGGCGGTGTGATTAGCCTATTTACAGAAATCGATCAGACACGCCGATTCACGGTACGCCCCGATGTTCAGGTTGGGAGCAATGGCTATAACCGGCAGCAGATACGGATGGACGGGCATAACAATAGTGGCACTGAGTTCATGGGGAGCTTTAGCCGTTTCGAAACCGACGGATGGCGTCAGCACAGTGCTGCGGAAATTCGACAAACGAATATTGTTGTTCGGCAAGCGGTGTCGTCCGGAACTCGTCTGACCGGTATTTTCAATCACTACAACTCACCTTTTGCCGAAAATCCGAGCATGATGAGTTTGGCCAATGCCAGGACCGACCCCCGCGGGACGCGCTTTATTGCCAAGAAGCAGCACTGGGGCGAAGCCACGGAGCAGGGGCAATATGGTGCGACGATTGAGCATAGTTTTGGCACGCAGATGTTTCGCGCCACAGGCTGGGGGGTGACGCGAGAACTCGCCGCATCAAATCCGTTTCGGTGGATTGATCTGAATCGAGCGGGTGGCGGGTTTCGTTCCGAGTACCTTGGCACGCAGGGCATCGTCCAATGGAGTATGGGGGTGGATGTTTCTTCGCAGGGTGACCAGCGCGCAGAGTATGGCAATAGCACCGACTGGTTGACCACGCCAGTGTGGGTTAAGGGAGATTTAGATATTCGACAACTGGAAGATGTGTTGTCCGCCGGGCCTTTTGCTCAAATTAGTGTGACCCCACATAGCCGTGTCACCGTGACGGCTGGTATTCGCTACGACTACTACAACTTTTCAGTAACCGACCAGGACTTGGCAGACGGGGATGATTCGGGTGAGCGTACGATGAACGCCGCGAGCCCATCGGTTGGCCTCACGTTTGCGGCAACACCGACGGTGAATCTTTTTACCAACCTGTCTACGGCGTATCAGACTCCAACGACGGTGGAATTGTCGAATCGACCGGAAGGCGGTGGCGGTTTCAACCAGTTGCTTGACCCGGAACGTATACGCAGTTTTGAAGTGGGGTTGCGGGGACTTTTAGAGCCTGCCCGGTTGCAATATGAGGTTGCGGTATATCGCGCGCGCTTGTTGGACGCGTTTGTCTCGCAGGAATCCGCAGACGAACAGACTTTCTTTTCCAACGCCGGAGAATCGGCACGGAATGGGGTGGAATTGTCACTGAATTGGCGACCAGTGTCGAGAGTGCGTGCTCGGATGGCTTATACCCATCAAGACTTCACCTTTGAAAGGTTTGTGACTAGTAGTGGCACCAACTACTCTGGGAAGCTTGAACCGGGCGCGCCACCTAATCGATTGTTTGCGGGTCTTGACTATGCAGTAAGTGGTTTTCGGACAAGTGCTTCGGTCCGGTGGGTGGATGATTTCTTTGTCGACAATGGCAATACCGTATCGAACTGGGCCTCTAAGGTTGTTGACCTCAGGTTTGGATTCGATAGTTTGTTTGGCAACACAGACCTGCGACCGTTTTTCGGGATCGATAACTTGTTTAATGAGCGGTATAACTCATCAGTCATTGTGAATGCTTATGGCCCACCGGGAGCCAAGCGGTATTTTGAGCCGTCACCAAGCCGCGAGTTTTATGTGGGGATGACGGTTGGGTTTGGGGTGAACTAACTTCATCCTGTTGTCCGTGAGTTAGTCGTTTTTGATACCGGCAAGTTGTTTTGCGTAGTTCACGCTGGGGGCGATATCGTGTTGCCGCCAGATGGTCATTTTTTCGGCCTCGATGCTGCCTTCAGCGTGAATCGCCAGAACGGCTTGATAGCCGGCAAAGTCCGTCGCTGTGATTTCGGCGATCAAATTCATTAACCGCAATCGGTTTTCAGCGGATGTTTCTGCTGCGCCGAGATACTTCTCGATGAGCGCGCGCAGCCGGTCATTCTTGAGGTCTTCTTGACTTGGTCCCGTGACCAACAGGCCACCGGCAATATCCTGCACCCAGGCAAGTGCCTGATGATAGTTTGTTGCAAAATATAATTTAGCAATGTTGATGAGCTCCGCATTGGGGACGGCGATCTGGTCGATGGTTTTGGCTTCGCGGGCAGCCTCCCGTGCCATGCCCCGGCAGATTTGGGCGTAGCTAATCAGTTTTGCAAGTTTGTCGCGCACATGCCCCGCCTTGAGGATGCCGTTGAACTCGGCCATCAGATGTGATGCGCCGACAAAGAGGTCAACAAGCGGGAGTTTGTAGCTGACCGCTGTAAAGCGATGAAACTCAACGAAGGTCTTGGCTAGAGGGCCTGCCATCTCGACTTCTCCGTTGAGGAACACACGGTCCCATGGCACCTTGACGTTCTCGAACACCGTAAGGGTTTCCATCATCTTGTGGCGGGCGCTAATCGGGTATTCGAACTCGTTTCCTCCGCGTCCATATCCACTGGCAAGCATGGTAAGGCCAGGCGCGTTTGCTGGAACGGCACACGCAATCGCGTACGATTCCTCTCCAGCTGAAAAGTTACGTGTTGGAAGCACAATAATTTCATGTGCATTGGTCGACACGGACGTATGAACTTTCGCCCCGGACAAGGTAATGCCGTCGGCATCCTGCGCCGTCACTCGAACGTAATAGTCTGGGTGGTTCTGCCCTGACGGGCCTTTACCGCGGTCACCTTTAGCGTCGGTTTGGGCGACGGCAACGGCCAGGTCGTTATCTCGACAATGAGCATAAAACTTCTCGACGCGCGGTAGGTAATTGGTGCCGTGACTACGGTCCATATGCCCAGCGATTAAATGCAAGGCGAAGAGTGCGTCGGTTCCAATTTCCTTGACTAAGACGACGAGAGTGCCCCCGAGGGTTGTTGACCGCTCGATCAGGGCACTGCGCTGCAGTAAATCTTCGGGTGTTCGAGGTATTTGGTAATAACGCGAATATCGACCATTGTCGTCGTTGACAACCGCGAGGGACGACTCGTTTTCGTCGTGAGCCATCCGATAGTCGGTCGCTGCGTGTTCAACGGCAAGACCGATTACTGGGTGTGTGGTCACGTCGTTCACTAGTTCGCCACGGTAGTACACTGTCCGACCGTCACGCAGACTTTGTTTGTATTCTTCAGCTGTTAGAAGCGCCATGTTCTTGTGATCTTGGCACCCCGTTGCCAGAAATGCTAGTCGCGGAAATTGTGAGACTCAGAAACTGATATGCTGGGGCGCTCTTTAAACGCTTGTCATCTTTGCCGTAGGGGTTGTACCGTCCATGACTGTTGAAGCGAAGCCAACAATTGATCGCGACCACGCCTTCGAAGTGGTCCAACGATTCCAAAACGAGTCGACCAAATGGCTCTATGGCCTTGACGACGCGGCACGGATGCTGTCGTGGGCATTCTTCACGCTCTTGCCGTATACGGACAAGCTCAGTCAGGGGAAGTTACTTCGGCAACCGCATATCATGTTTCGTGGGCCGACCGGCACGGGTAAAACTGACCTAGTCAGCGCTTGCGCGATGGACATCGATGCCAAGTTTGAGCGTATTCAGGGTATGCCGACCTATATGCCGGAAGATATTCTCGGCTACGAAACGATCGTCGAGGAACTTGATGGCACAAGAAAGATTAACTTCAAACCCGGGAAGTTGATGGCGCATATTGTGCTGATTGATGAGGATAACCGCCTGTCAGGAAAAACTAAAGCGGCCGTACTGGAAGGGATGGAGGAAAGTTCTGCAACGCTCAGTTCTGACTACGGCAATCTTGCGGAAGGAAAGACGCTTCCACTCTTTCCGCTGTCGTGTGACTATAACGACATTACCGGCCCCCGTTTCTTTATGGTCATTTGTACCGAAAATATCTTTGGAGAAGAAGAAGGGACCTTTGCTAACCCAGTGGCTCAGCTTGACCGGACGACCCTTTCGATCAATATGCTGGATCCCGAGAATGAGGATGACGAGCTCAACATCACGGCAGGTAATGTGGTCGGGAAAAAGGTCGAGAAGTTAACCAATCTCTATGAAGTACTAGATATTGCTCAACACATTTTCGATACGGTCAAGATGTCGGAATACGCTCAACAGTACAAAGTGCGTTTGATCCGGAACACGCGGCCGCACCGCGTGCAGGGACGGGCAGCCCGTACAGTGAAGGAGTACATTCGGGTCGGAATTTCGCCACGTGTGCACTTTCACATCGAGGCAGTGGCCAGAACGTTCGCGTTCTTTAATGGTGACACGATCATCACGCCGGACCATATTAAGGCTGTCGCGGAACCCGTTCTTGCGCATCGGCTCGTCCTCCGTGAGGGCATGGAATTTTCAGTGAACAAAGAAGACCTGCTTCAAAAAGTCATTCAGGATATGGAGGTTCCTCCTTGGAAGTAGAGGAGGTCTTTGCGCGGTTTCGTGGCATCAAACACGGCATCAAAGCTATAAAGAAATCCACGTCTGTTCACTACGGTGACCACAAGAGTGGGTTTAAGGGAGCGGGTTATGACATTGTTGGTGTGGATCAATGGCGTCCCGGCCAACCATTAAAGGACATTGCCTGGACTCTGAGTCTTCGGACTTATCCAGAAAAAATTTTTCGCATTGAGCGGATGGAGCCGAAAGAGCTCCGCACTCTGTTGGTTGCAGACTTGTCGTATTCGACGTTGTTTCAGATTTCACAGGCGAGTAGTAAAGCACTGCTGTTACTTGATCTCATCGGGAACATTGGATTGACTCGTGCAAATAAACGGGATCCGGTTGGGTTGCTCGGGTTTTCGGACCAAATAGAACTGTTCGTCAAACCCAAGCTTGGGACGTCGCAGGTATTCCATATTGCACAGCAGATCTTCGACAAATTGAAGTTACAGCGAGAATTTCCGACTAAACGCACGGCCGATTTTTCGGTACCGTTCAGATTTATGGCTTCTCGCCTCAAGAACCGGCATTCGATCATCCTGCTGTCGGATGTGGTGGATATGGTGAACGACCAGGCAGCCATTGATTTTAAGCTCCTTCGCATGCTGGCGGCCAAGCACGATATGATGGCGCTGATTCTCGATGATCCGGAGGAGTTTACGGTGCGGAGTCGTCTCGGTTATATTCGAATTTCTGATATGGAGACGGGGAAGCAGACAGTTATTTCGGCTCGCAAAGCCGGGGCGATCAGACGTGAGATTGAGGAGCGACGTGCTGAACTGCAATACCAGCTCAGGCATCGGAGTGGTGTCGATTCTGTGGTGCTGACACCTAAGAATCATATTGAGGAACTACCCAAGTTTTTTATTGCTCGAACGGCTCGATAGGAACAGGTGATGAGACAAATCGTACTCGTGTGCATGGTTGTCGGTTTGGTTGGTGGGACCGTTAGTCTTTCGGCTCAAGAGCCGGTTTCCGCCGTGGGTGCTGATGCGTCCTTGATTCGTGTAGAAACACTTGAACTTGAGCCGACGGTGGTTAAGACAGGTGACGTTATCACCCAGATTTATCGTGTTCGGTTTCCGGACCTAATTTCAGATGGTCGAGAAATTCTTATTCTTGAAGATCGGATGGTTCCAGAGAATCTGCCCGTGCACCCATTTGAAGCCGTTGCGCTCGAGGTGTTTAAGAGTCAGGTTAACGATGAGCACATCTGGGACTTTGAGTATGGGCTTCGTTTGATTGCCCCGGAGAAAGCGGTTTACGTCGTTCCGTCATTCAGCTTTTACTACCTAGTTCGAGACCTTGGTGAAGACATCGAAGATGCGGAAATTCAACAAGTTGATGGTGGCCAGGGTTTGGTTCGCTATGTGTCTACGATGACGGATGTTCCGGTACTCGACATTAGGGACTCGATCGAGTTGGGTGAGTTTAGTACCCAAGCGGCATTTTATCGTGCTCTTGCGTGGACGGTTGCACCATTACCGCTCCTTCTGTGGTTCGTCTTCCTTATTCGGCAGGCACGGAAAACCAAGGAAATATCGATGGAGGCCGCGAAGGACCTTGAAGAGTTGGAACGACTCGAAGCCCTGATTCCGGTCCCGCCGTCGATCTGGGAAGCACGTCGAATACTGCAACGGCACGTTCAAGCGTTGGAAGATGTCGCCGTCAATGGCGATGGAGCATTAAATGAACTTGAGCGAGACCTCGTGATTTCGGGTCGGGAGTATCTCCAAGCCGAATTACCTGATCTAGTCACCGGTGATACTCCGAGAGATATTCAGCGGCATGTGGAGGAGTTAAAGGACGGTGGGCGCAAGGAAGCTCTTGCGGTATTGGCGGGCCGGCTTGCGGTCTATCACCGAGGTCTTGAAGAGGGTGGGGACACTGCGACAATTGAGGATCCTGTGCAGGAAGCTCAGTTGTTGGGAGCATCGTTAACCGAGCTGCGGCCGCACATGCAATTCTGGCGTTCCGTGACTGGTGTTTTTGGACAGAGATGACATGTTTCTTCCGTGGAACGATTTTTTCTCGTTTATTGTCGTCAGTCTCGACGAATTAGTCGAGACTGAAATGGCACAAGTCCGTTACGGGGATGTTGGATTAGCGTCCATCCTTGGCATGATGGTTGGTGTGGCGGCGATTGTGGCGGTAATGCGGCTAGTCTTTCGACGCCAAAAGCATACTCGTCAGCATTCTGGCCATGTGATCAACCCGAAATATCAAAAAGGTCTGTGGATTCGTACAGCACATACCCTTCCGAAGGTCTTTGTAGCCGGAGCGTTGGCACTCATGCTGTTCGCGGCAGCTGATCCGTTTTTGACGGCCACCGAAGAGGTGAGTGGCTATGTTGAGTCGCGCGTGCGTGTGGACTTAGTCGACACGTCCGGGTCCATGGCTTGGGAATTTCCTGATACGGGTAAATCGAAAGCCGAAGTTGCCCGCGATGCTCATTTGCGATTTCTTGAGATGCGGAAGGAAAAGAATGACCGCGTGTCATTGTGGCTATTCTCTACGTATCCCTACATGGTCGACGACTTTGTAATGGATGACGAGTTGTATTTTTTTCAAGTGTGGGATGCGCCGTATGTCATGACGCAACGCTTGGATAAGGCAATGGTCGTGCCGCGCGATAAGGTGCGGATCGTGCCAGCGGAGGGCGATACGAACATTATTCGTCCTCTGCAATCAATCACGAAGCAGTTCGATCAGGATGAAGCCGCACTTGGCGGTGGGCAAAACCAAAACCGCGCGGTACTGATTGTTACAGATGCAGCGGTGGACGAATTTCCTGATGCAGAGTTTGCTGCGCTTAACCAGCGCAACATTGTGCCGTACATCATTTACATTAACACCAGTGATGCGCGAACAGCGATGGTCGGTCATCCGAGTACGCCGCGTTTAATCGAGATGATTCGTGAATACGGCGGCGACTATTTTGACGTAACCGATGAGGACAGCTTGACGGAAGCCTATCAGGCGATTGACGAACGCGAAGCGGTGCGTGTCGAACAGAAACATCGTGCACTCAAAGTGCCGATTTATTCACGGTTTCTTTTGTTGGCGATGGGACTTCTTGCCGTGGGTATACCGATGGGATTGGTAGCTGAATTACTGTGGGGGACAACTCCGTAGAGTGTTGGAGTGGAAGAGGGCACACTGATGCGATTTACAGACCTACTCGATAAAGAAAAGAGTTTTAAGTACCTCGTTGGTTTCGTCCTGTCGATCTTGTTTTTGGCGCTGGTGGCGTTTCCATCACGGACACTCGCGGGGTTTTATACACACCTCAATGGGTTGAGTGAGGCGATTTACCAGGGGGATTACGAACAAGCGGATCAAGAGTTGGGCGCGGTGAACAGTTTTTATGAAGATAGCCGCAGTGTCGGAATGAGTTGGTTTGCGGATGCGTACCTGTTTACCGATGCGTTTCTCCAGCAGGCTTCGTACAACTACCTTACTGAGAATTATGAAGCGGTAGTGCGAGATTTGGCTGATGAAATCGATGATCCGCGCGCGTCGCATTTACTCGCGAGTGCAAAATTCCAACTGGCACGCCAGCGCTATCGAATGATTGCAGACGATGATGAAACAGGTGAGGCGCAAAAACTCGCGATTATCCAGGAAGTACTTGACGATGTAAATGCCGACTACGAGCGAGCACTGCGTAGTGATACGAGCGATCGCTTTGACTACAAGTGGAACTATGATCTCACCAGTGATTCTGACGCGGTGCGTCGTGCCCTTGAACCCTTACGTGAAGCGGAACCTCCCCAGTTGGAACAGATGCGGGGTGAAGGAACGCCGGTTCGCCGTCGGCGTGGCTAATCCAGGCCACGGCCATTAACTAGTTCATCAGTATGAACGAGTTTCAAGCTGCCCTCCGCGAAAGCGTAGAGTTTCAAAGTCCTGAGTACCTCGCGATTATTCCTGTCGCAGGACTGGTGCTGCTCTTTGGTTTGCTCGTCTTTGCACTCAGAACGGGTCTACGCCCCGTCAAGACCCATGGGTCTTCGTATCCACTGTTTGGCCATATTAAGTTTTGGTTTTTTGCGACTATTACTTTGGCTGTGCTTGCGGTTGCGGCTGCCCGTCCGTTTTGGGTCTATGGTGGCGCCAGTTTCAAGCGAGGTGATGTTGATGTGGCTGTCGCTATCGACGCCTCGGCCTCGATGTGGGTACGTGATCTCGGACCTTCACGTCTGGACCTTGCTGTTCGTGAAGCTCTGACGTTGTATACGCAGGAAATTCTTACGCCCGGTGACCGCGTTGCACTGTTTGTGTTTGGGACTACGGCATTACGTCAGGTGCATATGTCAGCAAATGCCGAGCGATTTATTGAGCAGGTAGGGCAAATTGGTCCGCCGGAACAGCTATCTGGTGATGCGTTTCCGTGGGATTCTGATGTTACAACCGCATTCGAGCATGTGTTTCAGTCGCTCGATAATCAAGATCGATTCGAAAGTGGCGACGAAGATTGGCAACCCGAGGAGCGTAGTGACCGAGTAGTGTTGTTGTTTACCGATGGAGATTTTGCATCAGACAATGAACAACTTTCGAGACTTGATCAAGCCCTTGCAGAGTTCCGACGGCGCGGGTTAGCTGTTTATTCGGTCGTCATAGGCTCTCGTACGGGTGTAAATCTCAACACAGTCCTACTCGAGTATGTGCGCGGTGTTGATTATGATGCGACGTTAGAGGCGGACCTTGAGGGTATTCGTACTCGAGTCAATCCTGATATTGTCGCAACGTTTGATCAACGAGCTGGCGGGCGTTCCTTCGTACTCGACAGTGCCGGGCTATCGGCTGCGACGTTTCTCCGGAACATCGTGGATGGGCATCGCAGTATTACTTTTCAATTGATTCCTGCTGAGGACAAACAAGAGGTTTGGCAGTGGGTAGTGATTCTCGCCGTTGCGTTTCTTGTCATAGCGATGCTGTTTTACTAACTGGTTGGTCTCTGGCTGAGTTCTTATCGATTTCGTGCGTAGCGCCAAACCTGAATCCGCGGCGTTTTCACCTACCTATGCTGTTGCACGGCGTCGTTTTCTCGATGCCACACGAGATGTTCATGCGCAAATTTCGTCCTACCCGATCGAGCAAGTAGGTCCGTCTGGGGAATCCTTATCGATCGATGTCGCATGGGTAGGTGCTCGAGAGCCAATTCAGACAGTAGTCGTGACATCCGGGCTACACGGAGTTGAAGGTTTTTTTGGTTCCGCGGTGCAACTGGCATGGCTTGCTCGATTGGCCAGTGGAGAGGTTGAATTGTCTCCGCGCACGACGGTAGTGTTGGTGCACGCAGTTAATCCGTTCGGTTTTGCGTGGCGACGTCGAACCGATTCACGGAATGTAGACCTCAACCGGAATTTCGTGGATCGCCTTGCCGGCGAGAAGTACTTGGGGACGCCAGATGGCTACGAACACGTACAGAAATTTCTTACCCCCTCGACCGTACCCTCGTGGATGTCGTATCCGACCTTTCGGTGTGGTGCGGCATGGCTGGTCGCGCGTCACGGAGCGCGGATTTTGCGAACTGCGGTGGCATCAGGCCAGTACGAAGATCAGAACGGGTTGTTCTTTGGTGGGTATGTTCCGTCTGAGGCGACTGCGCTTATGCAGTCTCACTTTTGGTCGTGGACCCGTGGGGCAGATGCTGTGGTTCATCTTGACCTTCATACAGGCTTAGGGCCGTTTGCTGACTACCAACTATTCGTTGAGCAACCTCATGCGCGCCACCTTCAGTGGTACTGGACGCACTTCGATTATGAGCGTGTTGTTTCTGTCGCTGAGCGAGGCCAGTACTATGCCCAGGGCGTTATGGGCGCTTGGCTAGCGAGACATTCGACAGCCCTTTATCGTTTCGCCTGTCTGGAGTTTGGTACGCACCCGATGATTCGGGTATTAGCGGCGCTTCGAGAAGAAAATCGAATACATCATTATGCTTCGTTAGAGACAGCCGGCTATTCCAGGGTCAAAAAAGAACTACTGGAATGCTTTTGTCCTCGGAGTCAACTATGGAGGCGGCAGGCAAC
>DTWD01000613.1 GCA_012963185.1 Acidobacteriota bacterium | reverse complement strand
CTTTTTGCTGTTCGCAGCGCTTGGCCAAGCGCTTGTTTCAGATGCCAAGCGGCCGAACATCCTCCTAATTGTATCGGAGGACAACGGCCCGGAGTTGGGTTGTTACGGAGATCCATACGTGAAAACACCTGTGCTTGATCGCTTGGCCGCAAATGGAATCCGGTTTAATCGGGCCTATGTCCCACAGGCGGGTTGCAGCCAATCTCGTGCGGCATTGCTGACGGGGTTATATCCGCATCAAAACGGCCAGATTGGCCTGGCAACATGGAAGTTCCGGCTCTATGACGAGAATACGCCGAACCTGATCCGTAGTTTAAAGCAGGCGGGTTATCGAACCGGTATAATCGGCAAGCTCCACATCAATCCAGCCTCGGCATTTCCGTTTGATGTGAAGAAAATTTCATCAGCGAACTTTAGCCGAAAAAAACTGGGCACGTATGCTTTTGAAGCGGGGAGGTTTATCAAGGAATCGGATCGTCCGTTCTTTTTGAGCGTGAATTATCCCGATGCGCACCGGCCGTTTCTAAAGACCGCAGGCGGGCTTCCGATCAAGCCGCTGACGGGTTCCGATGTGAAGTCCTTGCCTTATTTCGGTGTCGATACACCGGAGCTCCGCGAACAAATGGCGAACTATTACAACTGCATAAGCCGTCTTGATTCATTGATTGGCGAGTTGCTGAATGTGCTCCGTGAGTCTGGCAAGTTCGATAACACGTTTATTGTTTACATGGGAGATCACGGTGCTGACCTATTGCGAGGCAAGCGTACATCCTACGAAGGGGGGGTGCGTGTGCCACTTATTATGCATTGGTTGGATCGCGGGAAACCTGGCCGAACAACTGTCAAAGGTGTGCGAAATGAGTTGGTGACCACACTTGATTTGATGCCGACGTTTCTTGAAATCGCCGGAGCGAAGCCCGTTGTCGGTTTACCGGGGCGCTCTCTTGTTTCCATGGTTGAGCACAACATTGACGAATGGAGGCGTTATTTGTTTACCGAGTTTCATTCTCATTCGGCGCATAATTTCTATCCTCAACGAACCATTCGGGACGAACGGTACAAGTTGATTCACAACCTACTTCCGGACGAGATCAATCCCGGTTATAGGTTCACCGTCGAGCGCTTTTTTGGCGGGCTGAATGAGGTGATCTCCAGAAGCACAGAGCCTGTTCGAAGCGCCTACACGCTGATGAATCGACCGCCGGCTTATGAGTTTTATGACCTGGAATCTGACCCTTTTGAATTTCGAAATTTAGTCGATGAACCGGAACACTCTGGCACATTGAAACGTTTACAGGGTCAGTTGCAGGCATGGCGCGAAAAAACCAATGACCCACTCCTACAACAGGAAAACATCGTCCGGTTAAAACGAGAGATTGACGCTTGTTTCAAGGACGGCACACCCAACAAACAGAGTCTCTCACTCAATTATTGGGACTACTTTTTTAAAGGGAGAAACTAATTGCTGCATGACCGGTTGGAACTCGAAACGAGTAAAAGTGGATCGATTCCCATGGCAGGGAAAAACCGGTCTGCGTAAGCCTGTGCAGAAACAACTTCAAATAAGAGCCAGATGGATCTTGTTGATAGCTTTTGCCGTCTGGGCTGTTTTTGGCCGGTTTGTGTCCTTTGTGGCTGCAGGGGAATCACCAGCACCTGACGTCTTGTTTCTGGTTGTGGACGACATGAATGACTGGATTTCGCTGCTGGACCCCGGTGCGCCAATCAGGACGCCGAATTTGGAGCGGCTTGCGCGCCGCGGAATGTTGTTCACACGGGCCTATTGTGCTTCACCGGCGTGTAATCCATCACGGTCTGCCACATTGACCGGGCTGCGTCCTTCGACCACGGGCGTTTATGGAAACAAAAGCGACTGGCGGCGTGCAGTGCCAGACCGCAAGACGATCATGCAGCAGTTCATGGCGGCGGGTTACAATGTCCGGGGAGCCGGGAAAATCTTTCACCATCACCTGAATAGCGCCTTTCATGACGGCAGTTCGTTTCATGATTTCCAGCACATGCCGCCGCAGACATACCCGCCCCAAAAACTGAACGGTGCTCCGGATTACGGATCGCGGAATACGGATTGGGGCGCGTGGCCGATGCGGGTAGAGGATTCCATCGACTTTCACACGGCGAGCTACTGTGGCAAGGTGCTGGGTGAGCCGGTTGGCGAAAAGCCGCTGTTTTTGGCCTGTGGCATTTACAAGCCACACTCGCCATTCTTTGCGCCGGGTTCATTTCATCTACCGTTCAGGGATATTGGACTGCCGACACGCAAGGCCAGCGACTGGGACGACCTTCCGGCTGGAGCCGCCTCGCTGTTGGGGGGCAAGAAGTGGTTCTGGCAGGGGATGATGAAGGTCGAGCGGCGGAAAAAGGGTTCCTACAGGGATTTCATTCGTTCATACGCCGCCTGTGCCGCTTTTTCAGATACCCAAATTGGCCGGGTGCTCGACGCACTGGACAAAAGTCCGCGACGCGACCATACCATTATCGTGTTTTGGTCGGATCATGGTTTTCATCTTGGCGAGAAGGATCACATCGAGAAGTTCGCGTTGTGGGAAAAGACCAACCATATTCCGTTCATCGTCGTGGCTCCGGGTGTTGCGAGGCCGGGCAGTCGCTGCGACAGGCCGGTTGACTTGACAGTGATTTATCCCACGCTGCTGGAACTGTGTGGTTTGACAGGGGACACGGAGTGCGATGGCCGGAGTGTCGTGCCGCTGCTGCGTAATCCGCAGGCGAAATGGGATCGCCCCGCGTTGATGACCTACCTTCGCGGGAATCACGCAGTTCGCAGTGAACGCTGGCGATACATTCGCTATGCAGACGGGAGCGAGGAGCTTTATGACCACGAATCCGACCCACACGAATGGAACAATGTCGCAGGCGATGAGCAGTTTTCTGGAGTAATCGCATCTCATCGAAAATGGCTGCCAAAGACCGAAGCCAAGCAAGTTCCGGATTTGAAGAAACCACGAAAGCCCAAGAGTGAGGTCAGTCAATGAATTCAAATTGTCGAATCACATTGACTTTGTTTTTGATTGTCATTTCCAGCCTCCTGTCACAACCAGCGGCGGCGCGAAAGTCAATCAAACGTCCAAATGTGTTGTTCATTGCGATCGATGATCTGCGTCCGGCGCTGGGTTGTTACGGAGACAAAGCCGCAGTAACGCCGAATATCGACCGCTTGGCCAACCGGGGGATGGTTTTCAATCGTGCGTATTGCCAGCAGGCGGTTTGTAGTCCATCACGACTTTCACTCCTGACAGGGCGCCGGCCCGATACAATTCGAGTTTGGGACCTAGCAACACATTTTCGTGAGGCAATTCCAGGCATCGTGACGCTGCCGCAGCATTTCAGGAATCAGGGTTATCACACGCTTAGCATCGGGAAGATCTACCACGGTAGCGGCAAGCCCTCCAAAGATCCCCCTTCGTGGTCGGTCAAGCCGAAATACGACTTTGTACGCGATCCGAAGGTGCGCTACGCGTTGCCGAAAAACCTGCAAGGCAAGGGGCTCAAACGGTCTGCAATAGAAGCGGCGAACGTTCCTGACAACGCGTACATTGACGGCATCGTTTGCGATGCGGCCCTTAGCGCACTCGCTGAGTTGCAGGCCCAGCCGAAACCATTTTTTCTCGCGGTGGGCTATCGCAAGCCCCATCTGCCGTTCTGTGCGCCGCAAAAGTATTGGAATCTTTATGACCGCGCCACAATCCCGATGCCGGTTTCTGCTGAACACCCAAAAGGGGCGCCAGAGCTGGCGATACGAAGTTGGGTGGAGTTGGAAGGCTACAGCGATATTCCCAAAAATGGGCAGCTCTCAACGGACAAGGTGCGTGAACTGAGGCATGGCTACTATGCGTGTGTCAGCTATATTGATGCCTTGGTCGGTCGGTTGCTGGACAGGTTGGCTGCGTTGAAACTTGAAGACAACACAGTGGTCGTGTTGTGGGGCGACCACGGCTATCACCTTGGCGAGCAGGGGCTCTGGACCAAGGCCAACAACTATGAGCTGTCCACGCGCGTGCCACTGATCATTTCCATTTCCGGACGGGCACACCGTGGCACTGACACCGACGCGCTAGTTGAGTTTGTGGATGTTTATCCGACGCTGACCGATATATGCGGACTGGACGCTCCCGTTGGTGTGGAGGGGATCAGCCTCATGCCGCTCTTGGTCAAGCCGGATCGTGCTTGGAAATCAGCGGTTTTCAGTCAATACCCACGGGCAAACAAGGGAAACCGCCATCGTGGGCACGGCGACATCATGGGCTATGCCATCCGAACCGATCACTTCCGCTACGTCGAATGGCATCAGTGGAAAACCAAGCAGGTTGTTGCTCGTGAGTTGTACGACTATAAAACAGATTCGCATGAAATGAAGAATGTCGCAGCCGAAACCGATCGTGTTTCGACAGTGCAAAAACTGTCTCAGCGCTTGGCCGAGGGATGGAAGGCGGCGTTGCCAAGGGATTATAAATGAAAGTGTTGCCACAAATAGCGCTTCTATTAGCGACCGTGGGGTTGCTGCTTCCGCCCAATAGTTATGGCGTTGAAGTGCCGAAGACCAACGTCGTTTTTTTCTTGATAGACGACTTGGGTTGGAAGGATTTGGGCTGCTACGGCAGCGATTACTACCAAACGCCGAACATCGATCGCTTGGCCAATGAAGGCATGCGTTTTACTGATGGCTATGCCGCGTGTAATGTCTGCTCGCCGACTCGGGCGGCCATTATGACCGGCAGGTATCCCGCCCGTTTGTTGCTCACCCAGTGGCTGCCTTCGGGCCGCTGGAGCCGCACGGGTCACAAATTGCGTGAGGGTCGCTATATTTCCAACTTGCCGCTTGAGGAGGTGACGATTGCGGAGGCGCTTCGCGAGAGTGGATATCGAACAGCGTTCATGGGCAAGTGGCATCTGGGAACGGAAACCTATTATTATCCCGAGCATCAGGGTTTCGACGTGAATGTTGCCGGTCGGGATTACGGGGCGCCGGGGAGTTACTTTTACCCCTTCACGGGTAGTTGGAGGATTCCGACGACTGGCAAGACACTTCGCAAAGAAACGCCTTTGCCGGGCAAAGAGGGCGATTACCTTCCCGATCGCTTGGCGGAGGAGGCAGAGAGGTTTATTCGCTCAAATGCCGACAAGCCGTTTTTCCTGATGTTATCGCATTATGCGGTGCACACACCGCTT
>DTWD01000612.1 GCA_012963185.1 Acidobacteriota bacterium | reverse complement strand
TTCGCGGTACGGTTCAGTGACGCTAAATTCCAAAGGGTCCGCTGAGTACAGCCTTTTTCCAATTTCACGAAAGGTGTCTGGGTCGGCGAGGTGGTCTATCCATTGCTGGGCCGTAAGTGAGGCATGCCAGCCACATGATGGACAGACAGAAAGTTCTTGCTGAAATATCTTTCTATCATGTTCGGTTTTACACTCTCGACATTTACTTGTCTTTTGTGGCGGCAAGGTAATTTCCTCTACGGCAGTACTTAGTTCGCTCAACTTTTAATCCTTAAATGAAGATAGATCAATGTGAATCAAGGATCTAATTCTAGTGTTCTGTAATTGACCGATCGGTACACTGTTACTGTTGACCGATCGGTCTACAATTAGAGCAGTGCTGAAATAATGACACCTCTGACAAGGCGAATGCCGAACAGCAGAACGAGGGGTGAGACGTCGAGCCCGCCCATTTCAGGCATGATCTTCCGGATCGGAGACAAAAGTGGCTCGGTCATGCTGTGAAGAAAACTAGCGATCGGATTGTCAGGAGGGAGCTTTACCCACGAAATAATGACAGAGCCGAAGACGAGTAATGAGTAAATGTCGAGTAGTTGTATGAGTAGCATTGGGTTACAACCTGGATAGTTCGTCTAACCGTTCCATCATACAGGGTTGTTATTAAAACACTTTTGGTGCTGAGGCATATTAAATCAAGTTGGAATGATCAGCGCTGTGCGGATCATGATCGTTAAACAGGCGCGGTAAACGAGATGCTCCTCGGATCGGAAGAGTGATTGCTGCACAAGAGCTTTGGCCGGACATCATTGTGACCTCGACCTTAGGGCAATGGGTCAGTTACAGGGCGTCTCGTCTGGCGTCCTCGGGAGCTGGGCTAGTAGGCTGGGGTGCAGAAAATTCCTGCAGCCGTGCTTCAACGAGTTCGTCATACAGGTTTGGTAAGGTACGACGCAGAAAGAAGCGATTGTCCTCTAAGGGGCGAGTGAGGTCCTCCATGATGAGCTCTCTGGCTACGCGCCACTGTGGGACGTCGCGGTCGATTAGTTGTCTGACCCTTGTGCGCACAGTCACGAACCAATCCCGGAACAGTTGCACGTCGGTTCGTGTCATGACTGGACCGCGGCCAGGAATGATCATCTCAAAATTCAAGGCGAGCATTCCGTCCAGCGCTTCAATCCATCCCTGGCTACTTCCACCACTCGCATAATCGATAATCGGGTATCCGTCGGTGAACAGGTCGCCCGCGTGTAACACCCGGTCGTTCGTAATTAGAACGACGATATCACTGTCCGTATGACTGTTGGCGAAATGCTGCAACTCAACTCTTGAGTTGTCGAGAAAAAGCGTGGTGTTGGCGGTGAATACAAGGTCTACGGAGTTCCGCTGACCGCTGTCGAGCATCAGTGCCTGTGTGTTCTCGTGAGCGATTGTCAATGCATCAGGACCAAGCCTAGTAGGCAGGGTATTGATGTTAGCAAGTTGATTATCGTGCTGATGCGTGCCGATGATGTACTTCACCGGGAGCTCTGTGATACTTGAGATACAGGCACGCAACTCCTCGCGGCGATTGGTAGCCGCGCTTCCAATGAGAAGAACGTCGTTGTCATCAACGAAAACAGCGATGTTCTCTTCGCCATTGATGAGATAGAGCATGGGCGTGAGTTCGGTGACGGTAAGTGGTAGCGAGTCAATGGGGACGCTCGCGGGTCGATTTGCTGCCGGTTCTTCGACGGCGTTGTTCGGGGCGGGTTCGGCTGTGTCAGGAAGGTCGGTGTCCCTGTCGCGAGTAACGGATGTTGGTACAAACAGTGGACACGGTATCGCAGCCGCAATACTAATGTTTTCGGTTTGAGCCGATAGTGTCTGTTCACCGCGGCCGAAAACAATGATGCCGACTATGAGGAGCGCGATGGCAGACACTTTCGGCTGCTTTGTTTTTGGTCGCGCCATGCCGGTCTGCTCAGTTGTTTTTTTGACGCAAACGCCGTGACTGTTCCGCATATTGGTAGCGGATACAGAGCATAAAGTAGTCATCGATGCATACAACTATCGCACGTTCAGCTCGTGATCGAGTTCCACGATGGCTGCACCAAGGCCTTGTCCGACGCGTTGGCTATATCTCGCGTCCGAAATGGCGACGCGATATCCGTAGTCGGTGTTTTCAATCGCAAAGATAGGAAATCGTGCCCAAGTGGCAAACCCTGAGATACGCGGGTCTCGAAGCGCGGCGCGTGTGATGGTATTTCCTGGGCCTCGTGCGATTGCGCGATTACTAATGCGGATGGGGTCTGCGCGGAGCCAGTCGAGTTCAAGAAAGTGATAATGCTCGGCGTCGGCAACGACAATGTTCCGCCGAAATGGATTACCAGGTGCCGGGCTTGCCATGATTTCAG
>DTWD01000611.1 GCA_012963185.1 Acidobacteriota bacterium | reverse complement strand
TGTGATCCTTGGTAGTGCGATGGCCGACCACCCCTATACGAAAGAGCAACATCCTGGTGATGTCCGAGCGTACGATGTACGCACAGGTGAATTGCGCTGGACCTGGAGTCCAATACCAAAGGCAGGTGAACCAGGCGTCGAAACATGGCTCGATGACTCATGGACATATTCGGGTATGGCAAATGTTTGGACGATGTTCAGTGCTGACCTAGAACTTGGATATGTCTATCTGCCAACAGGTGCGCCCACAAACGATATGTACGGGGGACATCGTCCTGGTAACAACCTGTACGCTAATAGCCTCGTCTGTGTTGATGCGACTACGGGTGAACGCGTGTGGCACTTCCAAACCGTGCATCACGACCTGTGGGATTACGATAACAATGTCGCACCGATCTTAATGGACATCACCGTTGACGGACGGGACATCAAAGCGGTTGTCCAGCTAACAAAACAGGCCATTGCTTACACGTTTGACCGTATAACGGGAGAACCCGTTTGGCCCATCATCGAACGACCCGTTCCAGGCTCAAACACACCTGGTGAGTGGATTTCACCGACTCAGCCGTTTCCGACGAAACCCTTGCCATTTGATCGGCATGGCATCACCGAAGATGACCTGATCGATTTCACGGACGAACTGCGGGCCGAAGCTCTGAAAATTGCCGAACCCTACATCCTCGGAAAAATCTTCACACCCCCATCGATTCGTGGGAACGCGACCGACACCAAGGGCACACTCCAATTGCCAGGGTCTGTTGGTGGCGCAGAATGGGGTGGTGCTGGCTTCGACCCGGAAACAGGAATGCTCTATATTCCCTCCGTCACCGGTGCCTTTGCTGCGGATTTAACGCCGGGCAACCCGGACCGGATGAACGTTCGCTTTACGCGAGGCACACGTGCGTTCCCGGATGGACCACGTGGACTGCCGCTTACTAAACCTCCCTATGGTCGTATTACCGCGATCGATATGAACACCGGTGAACACGTGTGGATGGTGCCAAACGGAAATGGACCACGTAACCATCCAACAATTGAGCATCTCAACTTACCACGGCTCGGCCAACCTGGACGTGCAATGACCCTGCTGACAAAATCACTTCTTTTTGTGAGCGAAGGGGACCCGATTATGGTTCGCACACCCCCTGGCGCAGGTGAGGATGCCGGAAAATCATTCAGGGCCTACAACAAAGATTCAGGCGCTGTCATCTGGGAAACGACTTTTCAAGCTGGGACCAATGGGTCTCCAATCACGTACATGCATAACGGTAAGCAATACATCGTTATGCCGATCGGATCACTGGATCACCCTGGAGAATGGGTCGCACTCGCACTACCGTAATTGTTCTCAATTGAATCTGTGGGAATCGGAAGCGACGCTCTAGCGTTGTACTACTGGTTGCGTGGCGCCTAGTTGCCGAAGAAGCTCCGCCGTGCTTTCTGATGGCGCGTTGGCATTGCCGTACTCGACCAAGTAAAGCGGCGTACGACCACGCTGGTCTTCAGCATTCACATCAGCTCCATGCTCGACGAGCAGTTGAATCACGCCATCTTCCCACATCGAAGCGGCTCCATGAAGTGCCGTCTGCCCACCTCGATTTGTAACCGCAACATCTGCTCCCAGATCCAGAAGCATGCGTACGGCGTCAACCACAAGGTGGTCCTGAGGCCGACGTGCATCATTCTCACAAAG
>DTWD01000610.1 GCA_012963185.1 Acidobacteriota bacterium | reverse complement strand
TCCATCTTCAGGAATCCAGACGATTCCAGTGTAATTCTTAGCAATAGACACGACCACCTCGAACTCACGCACAGGCGAAAGGCTAATCAAAAACGCTATGATGCCGACTACCGCAATATGACTACCAAAAGAAACAGCGAGCGAACGTTGTATTCGCTCTTGATCCGCTGCGATTACAAACGCCAGCTCGACCGGGGCTAGATCGTCTGGAAGAATAGAAGAATCGTTCCGATCAGCACCAGAAACCTTCCTCACTGCGATTCGTCCGTCCGAAGGAAAATCCGAACGGGCAGCTTTTAACTTAAGCGGTCCAACCGTACTTGATCGCTTCCCCCGACGACGCCGCTCAATTGGCGTATAGGGTGAATATGATTTTGAGAACGGGATCCGACCGAGACCGAGGCCATGTCCCACCTAACGCCTCCCCGTAATTCTTTTTTGTGCTTCAGACTGGCGCTTGGCGCCCGTCAACACAGACTGCAAGAAACACGAACTAGCTAAAACAAGGCTCAGACGCGACCTCTCCAGGCTCCTATCGCGGCATTCCCCCCGCCATATGCGTGAAATAACGCCAACGCATCAGCAGCCCGCATCTCACCTTCGGCAGCAACTAGCACTCCACCCCGCCCTGTTAGGGTTTCAAAAATAAATCCATCATGATCTTGGAACCCGGCTCGTCGCATTGTCGCCGCCACACCCGCTTGATTAAGAGCATTGTCACGTCCCTGTAGTGCACCGACCAAAGGTCCATGTGCAACAGAGTCACCTAACCCTGCGATTTCTACAGAAGCCTGGGATTCCCCGACACCAAATGTCCGTTCTAGTAAGACATCAATATCTTCCGACCGTTGCGCAACGAGAGACAGGCGCTCTGCCGAAAAACCATTCTCAGTTAGAGCCGCCAACCCGCGTGAAGCCCATTCCGCGTCCTGAAATACACACACGGTAAAAAGTAGTTCTTCTTCCTGCTGTGCCATGTCTATATTGTACCCTCCAAAAGGATTCCAGCCTTAGCAAGCCGTTCGTCTCTTCGTGGAACACTTCGTCCTTGGCTACAAGACCCCTCTGACCATCACCTAGACAACAACACGACCGTTGCCTACGCGTCGTGTCACATGTACATAGTCAAGATACTCAAGTAGCGGGATCGCGTATTTGCGACTAACGCCAAATTGTTCTTTGAATTCGCCCATCTCGAGTGGAACGGGCCCATTTCGACCTTTCTTCAATGCGAGCATATCGATTTTTAAACGCTCAAGCACGACGCTATGAAACAACAAACCACTCACCCTTTCAAGTGCACCATCTCGAACAAGCAATGCGGCCATACGGTCGATACTGGCCTTGTTGAAGCCCTCATCCACGACTACTTGATCCAGCTCAGGCGGTGTCAGGCCGCTCGCCAGAAACCTTCCTTCAAGTCGCGTTTTAACGACAGTCTCTTGCTCAGTTAGAACAATCTGATGATTTGCAAAGGAGAGGTGGCGACCGGAAACAAGTGTGCCTTCCTCTACTAACTGCGCGACTACATACTGAAATAATTCAGGGGCAGCATATTTGGTTAATCGCTCTCTCGCCTCTTCCCTCGGCAAACCCTGCCCCAACGGAGAATCACGATGATATTCCTCCACGATTTTCTTTAGTCTTGACGAGACCTCGTTAATCCGATCTTTTGATACAAATATTTCTCCTACTTGACACACTGACTCGTCAGCAATCAGCCGATCTACTATCTCCTGGACCATCTTCAGTGGCAGACCGATACGTGACACCAAGGATGGACCCGAAATCCCCTGGCCTGCCGCCTGTCCGACCATTACCGCAGCTGCCGCTTTCTGCGTATCCGCAAGACCCCGTAACCGCGCCCGCCCAGCATCCGTACGTAATCGGCCATGTCCTGGGTGAGGATCTAAGACCACGCCACCGGCAACCGTAACCGACGGCGAATACGTTCGCAGTACGAATCGATCCTCGCGCGTAACAGCGACCGGTCGTTCTAAATGTAATCGAATGAAAGTGCGCACCCCTGGCGCCAGCGTCGATGGAAACGGATCCGGCGTTCCATCTACAGCACCGCAATTTGGTCCGATGGCAATTCGTGCCATCACCTCAGTCGTGCCTTGATGAAATCGGACGCGCGCGCCGTACTTAAGCTCCCGCGCACCTTTAAGAAGTGCCACCTGGCAGTCGACCCGCGTTGTAGGGCACATCGACCCTGGCGTCGTTAGCGTATCGCCACGTCGAAGTTCCTCTACCTCAACCCCATTCAGATTTACCGCGACTCGCTGTCCAGCAACCGTCTCTTTTGTTGGCTCCCCATGAACCTGCAACCCACGCACCCGAACACTTCGCTCGCTTGGCAACAAAACTAGATCCGTGTCGTGACCGATACGACCAGATACCTGCGTGCCAGTAACGACCGTCCCAAAACCTTTTAATGTAAATGCGCGATCAATCGGAAGCCGCGGAAGACCATCCGTTGGCCGTCCTATAACTACGTCCGCGACATTACCTAACTCCGCTCGCAATCGGGAAAGACCATTCCCCGTACGCGCCGAGACTGAAACAACCGGTGCAGCTTCAAGAAACGTACCAGCCACAAGTTCTTCCGTTTCGAGACGAACCAGATCCACAATATCTTCATCAACAATATCTGACTTAGTAATCGCCACAACCCCAGACGCGACCCCAAGTAATCGACAAATATCAAGATGCTCTCTCGTCTGCGGCATAATCGAAGCGTCAGCGGCAATCACCAGCAAAACGGCATCAATTCCCGTTGCACCGGCCAGCATATTCCGCACGAAACGTTCATGCCCTGGAACATCTACAAGCGCAAGGTCAGTCTCACCATCTTGATATCGAGCGAATCCCAGATCGATCGTAATGCCACGAGTCCGTTCTTCTTTCAATCGATCAGGATCAACACCAGTCAGCGCCTTAACCAACGCGCTTTTCCCATGATCGATATGACCCGCCGTACCAACAACAATGTGCTTCATCGTGTCGTAGACATGTCCAGCACCCACTACTACGGAGACAACGACTAGCGTCGCTTCTTTCGCCGCCTAGAACTCACCGGTCGGGCGCTATGCTTCTTGATTTTTGTCCAAACGTTTCGACCATCCACAGCATCCCGGACTGACCGGAGTACGTCCGTCAAACCCAACTCCAGCTGCCGATGATCCTTATCTATCCGGACCAGTTGAACATGTACAAGATCCCCTAACCGGTAGATCTTCCCAGAGTTCTCACCTTTAAGTAGATATTTCGGCTCTACAAACCGATAGTAATCATCAGCCATACTTGAGATATGAACGAGGCCCTCAACGAATTGCTCGGTCAGTTCAACAAATAGTCCAAACGCCGTAACCCCTGTAATATGACCGGTGAATTCGTCGCCAACTTTATCCGACATAAACCGCACTTTTTTCCACTGGATCAATTCCCGCTCGGCATCTTCCGCCCTTCGCTCACGGTCCGACGTGCATCGAGCCGCCTCGGGTAATAGTTCACACCATGTCCGTCGCTGGCCGTCTGTCAATTTGCCCCGTGTGCCAGCTCGCAGCGATCGATGCACAATCAAATCCGGGTAACGTCGAATCGGCGATGTGAAATGTGCGTAGAAAGGCGCCGCTAATCCAAAATGCCCCTTGTTAACTGGATCATATCGAGCCTGTTGCATCGCTCTCAGCATGAGCGACGTGATGGGTCTCTGCTCAGGTTGACTCTCTAGTCTCTCAAGCAAACGTTGAAAATGTTCTGGGGTGACTGACTCTGTACCAGCAGCCAGACTATATCCGAAAGACGTAATGAATCCTTCGAATTCTTCTACCTTAAGCGGATCCGGGGGTTCGTGAACGCGATATAACGTTGGAATACCTCGCCCCTCGAGCTCAGCCGCAACCGTTTCATTCGCCACCAGCATAAATTCCTCAATGAGCCGATGGGCGAGCGTGCGCTCTTCAGGAACAATCGCCTTAACAGCACCAGTTTCGTCAAGTTCAAAGCGCGCCGCTGGCAGATCAAAATCGATGGACCCACGCACCGTGCGACGTTTCCGTAAGACATGAAACAACTCTTCCATCATTTCAAACAAGCTGACCAGGCCAGCGTATTTCTTACGCAAGTTAGAATTTTTCTGCGTCAAGATGGCATCAACGTCACCGTACGTCATCTGTTCATTGCTACAAATAACACCATCATGTATTTCGTAACGATTCACTTCGCCAGTAGGATCAATTTCCATGAGACAGGATTGAACAAGGCGATCTACTTTTGGTTTCAGACTGCACAAACCAGTCGACAACTTTTCAGGAAACATATGGACGGCACGATCGGGAAGATACACTGACGTTGATCGGGTATAGGCCGAGCGATCGAGCGCACTGCCTTCGGCTACATAGTGTGATACATCCGCGATATGTACTCCCAGCCAATAATTCCCATTCTCTAAGCGGTCAATCGTGACGGCATCATCAAAATCACGTGCACTCACCCCATCTATTGTCACCGTCAGAAGGTCCCTGAAGTCAGTCCTCCCACGCCGGTCGCGCGGACGCACTTTGTCACCTAATCGTACCGCCTCACCAACTGCTTCCTGGTCATGCGCATCCGGAATGCCGTACTTCTTCAACACAAGTTGCGTATCAACTCCCTCATCTTCTATCTGTCCCAATACTCTAATCACACGTCCGACAGGACTGCGTGTCTGCGTCGGGAACGTCGTAATCTCTACCTCCACCATGTCACCCGCCTCGGCATTACCAGCGTTACCAGAAGCGATATGAACATCCATCAAAAAGCGACGGTCGAACGGAATGACGTAACCAAAACCGGGCGTATTCGGCTCGTATCGACCCACTAAACCTGTCGCACTACGTTCCAATACCCGAACAATTTTTCCTTCAGTTCGCGAAAGAGTTCTGCCGTGTTCCACGCGCGCCACGACACGATCGCCATGCATCGCCTGATTGAGGTTTGAGCCAGCAATGAACAAATCACTTCCAATGTCGTTGGTCGAATCTTCCGGCTTAACGAAACCGAACCCCTTTGGATGAACGTGCACTCGTCCAGTTAACAAATGCATCCGCTCCGGCACCCCGTACCGTTGGCCTCTGATCTTGATCAAATCT
>DTWD01000609.1 GCA_012963185.1 Acidobacteriota bacterium | reverse complement strand
TCGATACGGCGAACCGCGTACTTCGCTCGCTGCTGTCGTGCTGATGAATTCGCGAGGGTAGGCCCACATGAGCAAAGGCAACGGGGTGGCCTCGTCATATTCGTGCGGGAGATAGAGGATCGCGGACAGTTGGACTCCATCTTCCCGCTCATAAGTGAGTAGTCGCTTATTCACGTTCCGTAAGAGGGGTGCTGGATCGGTATATTCGGTCAGTGCCGTTACGCTATTGGCAGCAAGGTCACGGAGAAAATAATTAGGTGGTGCTGTGGGGCTCTCGCGGCGAGTCAGTAACACGTTTCCGTCGGTGGAGAGGACACCGAGAATTACCTCATATGTGCCAATTTCGGTACGGAAGAGCCGTTCGGTTTCGAGTGTCGTGAGGTCGAGGCGATCGATAAACGGACGGTCACCGTCTACGGACGCACCGTTTCCAGTGAGATAGACCGCGTTGGTGTCTTGACGAATCGTACTGCGAGATACACCGCTGGCAGTTTGTCGCAATGGTCTGCCAGGGTTGTCGTACTGATTTTCTGCACTGCGATCGAAGAGTAGCCGTAAGTCTCTGCTGCCGGGGTATAGGAGCTGCGTGCGTGTCCAGCGTGTTGCTCGGTCGCGTTCGGTTATCAGTGCTGTGCCATCTTGTGTCCACGCGATGTCACTGACTCGAAATTCGGTGCGAGCGATTTCCTGACCATCTTCTACGAATGGTGCTTCGCTCGACAAAATAGTGTCTCGATGACCAACCGTATTGTTCGGGTTGCCTTCATCCTGGGCTTCAACCCAGATGACGGTGGCAGGTGCAATGGCGTGCCAGCGATGTTGACGTGGGCCGACGGGCACGCCGCCGATTGGTACCGTGTCTGCTATTGGACGCGCCGCGAGCGTCACAGATGTACCGTCGTGTGTCCAGATCTCGATTAAACGACTGAACCGACTGGCCGGAACGAGTAGAGACCACGGTTTGGTAAGGCGCTCAACTAACAAATACTGACTATTTGGCGAGCCTGAGACTCGTGCGTAGAGTCCGGGGTCGCCAATAGCCGTTCTGCGTCCTGTTGCCAGGGCGACGGTGGCAATTTGGGATGTGAAGTGATAGTTGAAAAGTGCCTTGTCATGCGCGTTAGATAAAAGATCTTGGTAGGTACGAACGGTTGACTGTTGGCCGTCACTCGTCTGTATGTTTGGACCTGATGGGACTTCGGGAACGTCTGGTGGTGCTCCACGGGCCGACATGCGGAAACGGCAAAGTACCCCGCTGGCGTCGCCGAGCCATTCGCAGGGGTTGCCCCATGTCGCGTTCAGGGATGCACTGGTAAGGGGTCTCGGTTGCCCAGTTGACAAGTCGGCAGCCCAGAGTTCAATTCCGGTATCACGAATTACGGCGTAAGAAAGGTGCGTTCCGTCGGGTGAAAATCTCGGCCATCCTAAACTGGTTCCACGAGGCGCAAGAATTTTGGTTTTTGGACTTAATGCAAACTGTGTGCCGTTGTTTTCTCGAATCGGTTGAATGTCGATTGCCTGAATCGTTGGCGCGCTCCACGGGCCACTATTACGGGGATCGATCCGGTATCCTGCCAGGCGATGCATCGGTCTCGCCAGCCACTGAATTGGTGGCGCACTGCGCCGTTCGAGAAACGCAACAGTTTTTCCGTCAGGACTAATAATCGCTGTTGGTGTCGGCGGGGCATCGATGATGTCCACAATTTCTTGTGGTGGAACTAGGTAGTCGGCTGAGTCAGGAAGATTTTGCTGGGCATCTATCACACCACTTAGTGCAAACCAGACAATGGTGAGAACAGCTGGTACACGTGGGATAGTCACCCGGAGCGACTCTGTTGGTGGGGTTATATTCAAGGTTTGGAGACTCCGGGAAATC